>JBEPXK010000128.1:0-9182 GCA_041641915.1 Planctomycetota bacterium | reverse complement strand
ATGCCGGTGGGCTGCGTGTTCATCGCCTGGCCGGAGATCACCGAAGCCGAAGTCCGCGAGCAGCTGCGCAGCATGAAGGCCTGCGGCTTCACCTGCCTCAAGGGCGTGATGGGCAACGAAGCGATCTCCAGCGCGGAGATCCAGGCGATCGCGCTCGACGAGGGGATCTGGCCCTGGTGGTACGCCGAGGGTGGCTGGGAGCCGATCACCCCGGAGCTCCTCCGGCGGCTCGACCTGCCGGCGGACCTCGATCATGACGCGGCGATGGCCGCACCGGCGATGCTCGCCCATCAACGCGAGCTCTACCGCCGTCGTCTCGAACGCCGTGACGAACGCAAACGGGTGAGCACCACCGCCGGTGGCGCCCACGAATTCGCCGGACGCAAGCAGCCGCGCTGGCTGGTGCCCTCGGTGGTCGGCGAACACCGCGGCCACGTGCTCGCTGCCACCGACGATGTCGCCTTCGCCGACTGGCTGCGCGCGCAGTACGGCGACCTCGACGCGTTGCTCGCGGCCTGGAACGTATCCGCGCCGGCGCGCCGCGCGCTCGGCGCCGATCCCTGGGCCGACATCCCCCGCCTGGTGCGCGACGGCTGGCCCTCGGCCAAGCAGTACCGGCACATCCGCGACATCATGCGCTTCAACGCCGACATGGTCATCGAGCGCCGCATCCGCACGGCCGACGCCCAACGTGTCGCCTTCGATCCCCACGAACCACTCCGCGCCGGCGGCGAGGCCGGTGTGTTCCTGCCTTTCAGCGCGCGCGGGGTGGACATGGCCGGGATCGCCGCCGCAGCCGCGGCCGGCGGCTCGTTCTATCCTTCGATGCATCTGGCCTGGCATTTCGAAGAAGTCGACTTCGAGGTCGCACGACCGGTGTACATGCAGGCGGCGCTGTGTGCCGATTGGGCCAAGGGCGTGTGGAGCGCGACCTGGGAATCGACCGGCGGACCGCAGTATTTCTCCGGCGGCAAGGCGCCCTTCGTGCCCGCGGTACGCGATCGCTTCCCCGGCTTCACCGTCGACGAGCGCACCATCACCCAGCTCATGCTCAGCCACCTCGCGGCGGGCTTCAAGGGTTTCGGCCTCTGGACCTGGACCGCCCGGACCGCCGGCTGGGAAGCCGGCGAGTTCGCGCTGTGTGACCGTAATAACCAACCGACCGCACGGGCGCGCACCGCCGGCGCCATCGGCCAGGCGGCGGTGCGTCACCGCCGGGAACTATGGCAAGCCCACAAGGAACCGCTGGTCGGCGTGCTCCACGATTGGGACAACGAAGCGATCTGGGCCGCCATGGCCCTGACCGGTCGCGACATGTTCCGCGAGGTGCCAGTCCGTGCCCGCATCGGCGCCTGCCGCGCCCTGATGGATGCCAATATCCCCTGGGAATACGCGACGACCGAGGATCTACACGCCGGCCTCGGTCCGCGCTATCGGGCCCTCTATCTGCCCGCCTGCGTCAGCCTGAGCGACAGCCTGCAGCAATTGCTTCTCGACTACGTGCGCGGCGGCGGGCGGCTGGTCTGCGACCTGCCGGGGCTCTACTTCGATGGCTATGGCCGGGTGTTCCGCACCGACGCCGGCAGCCGCTTCGAGACCCTCTTCGGCTGCGTATTGCACGAGTTCGCCTTCGCCAATCCCCGCCACAGCCCCGATACCATCGGGGCCGCGACCTGCGGCGGTTTCATGGCCGAACTCACGCCGACCACTGCGGCGGTGCGCGAGACCTACGCCACGAGCGGCAAGCCCGCCGTGACCGAGAACCGCCTCGGCGCCGGCAGCGCCGTCCTCCTGGGCACCCAGGCCGGTCTCGACTGCTGGCGCCCCGGCAACACCGCGGTCCAACAGCTGTTGGTCGATTACACCCTCGGAGCGGAGCTGCGCCCGGATTTCACCTGCGATGGCTGCCTCGCCTATCGCCTCAGCGCCCCGCGCGCGGACCATTATTTCCTCATCAACGACGGCGACAACCGTGCCGTGCACCTCGTCCCGCACAATTACAGCTACACCGCCGCAACCGACGCGATCACCGGCGAACCGATCGACATCGATCAGGCGATCGCGCTCCCCCGCCGCAGCGGACGGTGGCTGCGTTGTCAACGGGGGTGACGACCCTCGAGACCGATCGCCGGGGCCCCGCATCGCTGAACTCGCTGCGCGTCGTTCGCCGCCCCGGCTCGTCGCAGAAGCATCCACCGCCGCGGGCGCACATCCCGGATTGCCACCGCCTCGCGCTTCAGGGAGCGAGGCGGCGCGGTGCCTGGTCGAGGATGCGTTCGTAGCGCTCACGCAGGCGTGAACGCTGCGCGGCGGGATCGTGGTCGAGCCAGCCGGTGGCCAGATGGGTACAGAGGCGGACCAGACCCTGGAGATCGCGAACGCTGACGTACTCGGCGGCCGGCGTGAGGTCCGGTCCGATATTGTGGTAATTGCCCAGCGGCAGGCACAGCCCCCCGCAGCGGTAACCGAAGGCCGACCAGGCCGAGGCTTCACAGACGCCGCCGTCCATCAACGCGCGTTGCCACGACAGACCTCGCAGATCCGCGGCGCTGCGTTCGAGCAGGGCCGTGGCGGCGGGGTCGAAGATGGTGCCGCGGTCGCCGACCCGGATCACCGGCCCGCCGCCGATGGCGACCCGGCCGGCAGCGTTCGAGGTCTCGAGCGAGATGACCAGCGCGTCCTCGGGCAGGATGCCGGCCCGGGCGGCGTGGATCGTGCCGAGCAGGCCGATCTCCTCGGCCCGGGTGAACAGGGCCCAGGTACGGGTACGCCCGCGCGCGGCGGCGAGCTCGCGCAGACAGGCGAGCATCGTGCACACACCGAGTAGATCGTCGATACCCCAGGCCGTGAGCCGGTCGCCATCGACGGCGAAGGTCTCCACATCCCATCGCCCCGGCGTGCCCGGCGGCGTGTCTGGCAGGGCGCGATCGAGCCGCACCAACCGACGCCGCCTGGTGGTGCCACGGCGACGCGCGAGACAGCGGGCCCGCGCGCCATCGGCGAAGACCACCGTGGCACCGGCGGCGAGCATCGCATCGGGAACGCCGCCAAGGAATTCTGCGTGATCCCCGCCGAGGAATTCGAAGGCCGGATGGTCGAGATGGGCAACGAACACCACCGGCGGCATGGACCGCGAACCGGAACCGCGCTCGCAGCGCGCGAGCAGGTTGCCCCAGGGGTCTTCGTGCACCGGCAGGTCGATCCGCGCACATTCGCGGCGCACCACCGCGGCCATGGCGTCTTCGAGACCGGCAGCGGTCGGCGTCTCGAGCAGCCGGCGGGCCAGGCGCAACAGGGCATCGCGTCGCATCGTTCGCTCTCCGCTCAGCTCAGCTCGCGCCGGAGCTGTCGTTGCGCCGTTTGCGCTTCTTGCGCGGCGGCGGCCGCGGCACCAGCGCCTTGAGCGCGAGCAGCTTGCCATAGCACAGCAGCACGTCGCCGGGCAGGATCTGCCGCGAAGGATGGGGGTTGGGGATGGTCACGCTGTCGCGTGCGATCGAGAGCACGATCGCGTCGCGGTCACGCAGCCCCGATTCGCGGATGGTGCGGTTGGCCAGCTCGCTGTCGGGGGCGACCTGGAATTCGGTCACGCCGTAACCGTTGCGCAGCGTCAGCCGCTGGCGGATGTCGACCTCGGGAACCTGGACCTCCTCCTCGATCATCGCCACCGCCGCGTCGGCGACGTCGATGCCGGTGGCGCGCTCGATGCCTTCGAGGCCGGGCGAAGAATTGATCTCCATGATCAACGGCCCGTCGCGACCCTCGAGCATGTCGACGCCGGCGAAGCGCAGCCCCATGATCTGCGCCGCGTGAACCGCCACGCGCTGGTACTCCTCGTCGAGTTCGACCGCTTCGACGTTGCCGCCGCGATGGACGTTGGAGCGGAACTCGTCGCCGACGGCGACCCGGCGCATCGCCGCCACCACCCGTCCGCCGCAGACCAGCGCCCGGATGTCGCGGCCGCGACTCTCCGGCACGAAGCGTTGCACCAGTACGTTCTGCTTGGCCCCCTCCTGCAGCGCCTCGAGCACCGCCTCGGCGACCTTGCGGTTCTCGACCAGGACCACGCCGATGCCCTGGGTGCCTTCCAGGAGCTTGAGCACCGCCGGCATGCCGACCTCGTCGAGCCCCTTGCGGATGCCGTTCTTGTCTTTGGCGAACACCGTCTTGGGAAAACCGATGCGATGGCGGCTGAGGACCTGGAACGAGCGCAGCTTGTCGCGCGATACGGCGATGGCGTGGCTGGGGTTGAGGCAGTGCACGCCCATCTGCTCGAATTGCCGCACCACCGCGCACCCGAAAAAGGTGATCGACGATCCGATGCGCGGGATCACCGCGTCGTAGCGCGCGACCCTGCGCCCCTTGTAGTGCAGCGCGGGCCGGGTGGCCTCGACATCGATCGAGAGGTTCATCGGGTTGAGGACCCGCGGGTCGTGGCCGCGCGCGACGCAGGCATCGCGCAGACGGCGGGTGCTGTAGAGGCGGGGTCCGCGAGAGAGAATGGCGATACGCATGGAATCCTACGGGCGTCCGGGCGAGGTTCGACGACGACGTGGCGGGGAGGCCACCCGTCGCCGGTTGGGATCGACGATATACGCGCCGGCGAGGGCCGTGCGACCGATCAGCATGGGGAAGCGCAGATCGCCGCGGTCGACCAGGCTGATCTCCACCGTGCGCACCAGGGGCCCCAAGCGCAAGGCGGTTCGCACGAAGGGCCGACGCTGGTACTGCCCGTTCGACGAGGTCACCCGGGCCCAGCGGGCGACAGCGCAGTGCACGCCGATCCGCCGACGGTCGCGGCCGGTAACGATGATGAAATTGGCCATGTGCGGCGCCGAGAAGCTCAGATCCTCGACGTGCAACGCGCTCGACCGCGCGCCGGTGTCGATCTTCGCGCGCAAACCACTGATCCCCCACTCGGGCAGGCCGATGCGTTCGGACCACCCCACCAGCACGTGATCATCGCGGCTCATGGGCTCTCACTTCCCGACCACTGGCCGTCGTCGAGTTGCTGGTCGAGCTCCTCGATCATCCCCGCCACCCCGGCCGTCTCCTCGCGGTCGCCGAACACGGCGATGTGGTACAGGCCGTCGCCCTCGTTGACCAGAGGGTTGTTGGTCCGGCCGATGACCACCCCCCCGGCCGTGGCCCGGACTTCGGCCGGATCGCGTAGCAGCGGGTCGCTTACCGTGCCGAGAACCGCGTCGTGCGAGACACGGTCGCCGAGGCCGACATACCGCAGCAGGATCCCCGCACTGGGCGAGCGCACCCAGTAGGTACGTCTGGCGACCACCCCCGGGGCCCACCGCTGCCGGGCGCGGACCATACCCAGCGCTGACATCACCCCCAGCACCCCGCGCAGGCCGGCCCGCACCGCGTTCTCGACCAGCCGCAGCGCTTCGCCGGCCTCGTAGACGACCATCGGGAGTCCGCTCTCACGCACCGCCTCGCGTAGGCTGCCGTCGCGCAAGGAGGCGTCGATGATCACCGGCGCGGCGAAAGCCTCGCACATGGTGCGCACGGTGGGGTCGTCGAGGCTGCCGCGCACCTGGGGCAGGTTCTCGCGGTGGATCGCGGCGGTGTGCAGATCGATGCCGTGGCTGCAACGCGCGACCACCTCGCTCATCAACACGTGCGCCAGGCGGGATGCCAGGCTGCCAATGGCCGAACCGGGAAAACAACGATTGAGGTCGCGTCGGTCCGGCAGGTACCGGCTCTGGTGCCAATAGCCGTAGACGTTGACCACCGGAATCGCGAGCAGGGTCCCGGCCATCCGATTGAGCGAACGGTGGAGCAGCAGTCGCCGGATGACCTCCGTGCCGCCGACCTCGTCGCCGTGCAGGGCGGCGGCGACGAACAGTCGCGGCCCCTCACGCCGGCCATGCACCACCTCCACCGGCAGGGCCACGTCCTCGCGCCCGTAGATTCCCGGCAGGGGCACGTTGACCACCTGCCGCTGACCCGCAGCCACAGCCGTACCCGCCAGCTCGAACGGCGCACGACGACGACGGGGGGCGGATTCCGGCATGCCCCGAGTGTGCGGAAAAACAGCGCCTGGGGAAGGTCGGGCCTGCGGAGCCGGTGATCGGCCTCCCCCGAGGAAGCCTTTCCGATGGCCGCGCCCCTTTGATCCCCCCGTCGTCGCCTGCGGCTCCTCGCGGCCGCTGTCGGGGTTCGCGACCTCTGCAGCCCATTTTCACAGAAAACCACCCCGCGGAAGCCGATGGACGCAAAATGGAGCCGCCCAGCGCCCGCCATCAACACCTGCCATCAGCCACAACCCGGCGGACAGCACTCCAAGCCCGCCTTGATCGCCTGCCCCAGCTGTTCGATCTCCGCGTCGGTGGTGATGTAGGGCGGCATGAGGTAGACCAGTCGGCCGAACGGGCGAATCCATACGCCGTGGTCGACGAACACGCGTTGGATCGCGGCGACATCGACCGGGGCTGTGGTTTCGACCACGCCGATGGCGCCGAGGACGCGCACATCGGCGACGCAGTCCAGCTGCCGGCAGGGATCGAGGGCGCTGCGCAGCGTCGATGCGATCCGACCGACCGCTGCGGCCCAGTCCGCCTGCTGCAGCAGGTCGATGCTCGCGCAGGCGGCGGCGCAGGCGAGCGGGTTGCCCATGAAGGTGGGGCCGTGCATGAACACGCCGCCGTCGGCGCTGATGCCCATCGCCACCTGGCGGGTGGCCAGGGTCGCAGCCAGGGTCATGGTGCCGCCGGTCAGGGCCTTGCCGACGCACATGATGTCCGGCGTGATCCCGGCGTGTTCGCAGGCGAACAGCCGGCCGCTGCGCCCGAAACCAGTGGCGATCTCGTCGGCGATCAGCAACACGCCGTGGGCATCGCACAGCTCGCGGACCCGCGCGAGGTAAGCGGGGTGATAGAAACGCATCCCGCCGGCGCCCTGCACCACCGGCTCGAGAATCACCGCCGCCACCGCGTCAGCATGATCATTCAGTAATTGTTCCATCGGCGCAACGTCGGCCGGATCCCAGGGCGCGCCGAAGCGCACCTGCGGCGCCGGAGCGAACAGCTGCTCGGGCAGATAGCCGCGGAAGAGCCCGTGCATGCCGGTGACCGGATCGCAGACGCTCATCGCGCCGAGGGTGTCGCCGTGATAGCCCGAACGGATGGTCAGCAGACGCTTGCGCCCGGGCGATCCCGTCGCCTGTTGGTATTGCAATGCCATCTTGATCGCGACCTCGACGCTGACCGAGCCGGAATCGGCGAGGAAGACGTGCTCCAGGCCCGCCGGGCTCAGGTCCACCAACCGTCGCGCGAGCTCGACCGCCGGAGCGTGGGTCAGGCCGCCGAACATCACGTGACTCATCCGGTCGAGCTGATCGCGCATGGCCTGGTCGAGCGCCGGATGCCGATAGCCGTGGATCGCGCACCACCACGATGCCATGCCGTCGATCAGTTCGCGGCCGTCGCCGAGGATCAGGCGCGTGCCTCGGGCTGCCCGCACCGCGTAGGCCGGCAGCGGGTCGCTCATCGAGGTGTAGGGATGCCAGAGATGGTCGCGGTCGAAGGCCAGCAGGGCGTCGTCGTTCGGTCGGGGCATGCGGGCGTGTTAGCGCCTGCCCCGACCGACACAAGACGAGCCCGCCCGGCGGCTCAGGGCAGCGGCCGGTCCTCGATCGCGCCGAGCGGCGGCACGCCGCCGACCAGCACCTCGCGTTGGGCGCCGCGCTCGATGACCACCGTCTCCTTCGCGTCGCTGCCCAGGCGCACGGTCTCGACGTGGCCGTCGAGTTCGATCCGCACCCCGGCGCCGTCGTCGAGGGTGGTGATCCTCGGCACCGGGCCGCCGCGCGCGTGCGGGTAGAGCACCCACAGCACCGGCGTACCGGGATCGGTGTGCAGCCGCAGCCACAGCTGGATCTCGCCGTAGGGCCAGATCGCATGCCAACCCGGCGGGGGCAGCAGCGCCTTGCCATCGCTCGCGGCGATGGCCTCGCGCCACCGCGCCTGTTCGGCTTCGCTGCCGTGTTCCGGCTCCCAGTCGGGGCCGGGGATGGTCTGCCACCCGCGCTCGGCCCGCAGGGCCGCCATCCGTTGGGCCCACTGCTCCTGGCTCTCGCCCGGACGCTGGACGAATTCCTCGCCCGGCGAACGGTGGTGCGAACCGCCGTAGTGCCACCAGCGCTGTTGCGCCTCGAGACCGCTGGCATGGGCGACGTGCAGCAGCATGTCGGTGTCGTACTGGCCCCGCAGGCGCCAGGTGGTGCCGTCGCGCTCGGCCGAGCGCGCGAGCAGATGCACATTGAGCTGCTGCGCCTCGGCGCAGCGCGTCTCGTCACGCACGACCAGGTAGTCACGCAGCGGGCTGTCGGTGGGGTGTTCGACCAGAGCGAGCAGCCGGCGGTGGACCACGGGCTCGACCGCGCGCGACGGATAGCGGCGCGCGAACTCGGCATCACGGGGATCGACCGGGCTGAGCACCAGATACCGCCCGTCGCGTTCGGCGACCACGGCGTCGCCGAGCTCGCCATCGGCGAAGGCCCCGACCCGGCCAGGGCCGTAGAGCTGTTCCATCGCCTCGACTGGTTCGCCGGTGGCGTTGTTGCGCACCGTGGCGGTCTCGCCGAAGGTCATGCTGTTGTGCAGCGCGGCATGATCGCCGCGTGGATGATAGCTGCAGTTGTAATCGAGCGCGACCGGGGCACCGTCGCTGTAATAATGGAAGGCCAGCGCGTCGTTGTGGTAATGGCCCATGCAACGCCCGGCGCGCAGGCTGAGGAAGGTCTCTTGATCGCTGCCAAAGCCGTTGCGCAGCACCGCTCCGAAACCGAAGAAAGCCTCGCTGGCCCAGTCGAGCTGCTCCGGCGGCGTGGCGGGAATCGACAGATCCGCCCGGGTCAGATGCTCCAACAGGCTGTGCTCGAGCTCCATCTCCACCCCCGAGTCGCGCAACAGCGTGTAAGCGCTCATCAGCTCGCTGGCGAAGGCCGGATCCGATTCGCGATAGAATACCGCCAGCTCGGCGAAGCCCTCGTTGAGCCCGGCGTCCCAGCGATGGGTGTCGCCATGCGGCGCCTCGTGCCGGCGGGCGATGCGTCGGTCGTAGGGGGTGATCAACTTGCGGTGCCAGCGGGCGGTCCCGGCCACGCGCGGATCATCGGCGATGAAATTGCCGTATCCGGCGTTGCGCAGCACCCGGGCGTTCTCCAG
>JBEPXK010000127.1:0-9182 GCA_041641915.1 Planctomycetota bacterium | reverse complement strand
TCCCATTTTTGCCGGAAAGCGTGGCTCTGTCGGCCGGTCGCCCAGCCATGCCTGGCTGGGCTCCGGTTTGCAGTAGGCTGCAAAGGGGGGCGCTGCCCCGTCGTGCCTTCGGCGCACACCCCCACGCGCCGGGGGCCGGCCCGGCCCCCAATGTGCGCGAGGTGGGCGTCCGGCCCAGGCCTGTTGGGGTTTCGCGGCCATGGCCCGCCGCACGCGGCGTGGGGCTCAGCCCTTCTTGGAGCCCATGCCGTAGTTCTCCAGCTTGCGGTAGAGCGTCTTCAGGCCGATCTGCAGCAGCCGTGCGGCCTTGCTCTTGTTGCCGCCGCAGTGGGACAGGGTGGCGAGGATCAGCCGGCGTTCGACCTCGTCTGCCGGTAGCCCGACCAGGGTCCGGATCGCGGCGTCTTCGCTGCAGGGGGCCTCGTCATCGCCCGTGGCGCCGCTGACCGCCGAGCTGGCCGGGACGGCGTCGAGCGCCGCTTCGCCGCCGGGGCTGAAGCCGGCGAGCGTCTCGTCCTGCTCGTCGAGGTCGGCTTCGATCACCTGGCCCGGGGTGAGCACGTAGAGGCGTTCGATGGTGTTCTCCAGCTCGCGGATGTTGCCACGCCAGTCCATCCGCCGTAGCGACTGGAGCAGGCCGTCGGCCGGGCGCTTGTTCTGGCCGTGGCGGTCGTTGAGCCGGTCGATGAAATACTTGGTCAGCAGGGGGATGTCTTCGCGGCGTTCGCGCAGCGCCGGCACGTGGATGTTGACCACGTTGAGCCGGTAATAGAGATCCATGCGGAAGCGCTCCATCAGCACTTCCTGTTTGAGATTGCGGTTGGTGGCGCAGACCAGGCGGACCTCGGCCGAGAGCGGTTGGTTGCCGCCGACGCGTGTGAAGTGGCCATCTTGCAGCACGCGCAGCAGCTTGACCTGGCTGTCGGTGGGCATCTCCCCGATTTCGTCGAGGAACAGGGTGCCGGTGTCGGCGGCCTCGAACTTGCCCTTCTTGGTCTGGACCGCGCCGGTGAAGGCGCCGCGCTCGTGGCCGAAGAGCTCGCTTTCGAGCAGTTCGCGCGGGATCGCCGCGGTGTTGATCTTGAGGTAGGGCCCGGCGCTGCGGCGCGACAGCGCGTGGATCGCGTCAGCGACCAGCTCCTTGCCGGTGCCCGATTCGCCTTCGATCAGCACCGTGGCGTCGGTGCCGGCGACCTGGCGCACTACCTGCTTGAGGCGTTTGACCGCGGCTGAGGTGCCGATGATCCGATCGAGCGCTTCGTCGTAGCCGAGTTCGCGGCGCAGGGCGCGGTTCTCGGTGTTGGCCCGGGCCAGGAGCGAGGCGCTCGCCACCGTCGCCTTGAGCCGGGCCATGTCCACGGGCTTGGTGAGATAGTTGAAGGCGCCCTGCTTGATCGCGCTGACCGCGATCTCCTCGTTGCCGTGGGCGGTGATCAGGATCCAGGGCACGGCGCCGTGGCGTTCGTGGGCCAGCTCCATGGTCGCCAGGCCGTCGAGGTTGGGCAGCTTGAGGTCGCACAGCACGCAGTCGACCGCCGCGGCGGTGAGTTTGGCCAGGCCCTCCTCGCCGCTGCCGGCGGTGAGGCAGGCGTGGCCTTCGTCGGTGAGGATGTCCTCGAAGGTCTCGCGGTTGGTGGGGTTGTCGTCGATGATCAGGACGTTGGCCATGCAGGCGTTCTTCCAGAAGGGGGCTCAGTCGCGGATGGTGGCGTCGGCCTCGGGCTGCGGAAGTTGCAGCCGCGTGCGGGCCGGGCCGAGGTTGGTCGGCAGTTCGATGGTGAAGCTCACGCCCTGATCGGGATCGGAGTTGACCCATACCCGGCCGCCGTGCAGCTCGACCAGCCGGTGGACGATCGACAGGCCGAGGCCGGTGCCCTGCTCCTTGCTGCTGTAGAAGGGCTCGAACAGGTGGGCCGCCGCCTCGCCGCTGAGCGGCGGGCCGTTGTTGGCGATGACCACGCTGATGCGACCGCGGCGGTTGCGCGTGGCGATGAAGATCCGCCGCGGCAGCGCCGACTCGCGCAGGGCATCACGACCGTTGAGCAGGATGTTGAGGAACACCGAGCGTAGTTGGGCCGGGTCGGCCGGAACCGCGGCGAGGTCCTCGGCGCGGTGGAGCGAGATGGTGATCTCGTCCTCGGCGAAGACCTCGCGTTGCTCTTCGATCAGTTCGGAGAGCAGGGTGTTGACGTCGACCCGGTCCGGCTCCGGCCGGCCGGGGCGGGCGAAGTCGAGGAACGAGGCGACGATCAGGCCGAGGTGCCGGGTGCCGTCGGCGATGCGCTGGAGGCGGCGGCGCGCCTTCTCGCGGTCGAGGTCGTCCTGCGCGAGCTGCATCTGCAGCATCTGCACGTTGAGGTCGATGGCGCCGAGCGGGTTCTTGATCTCGTGGGCCAGGCCGCCGGCGAGCTGGCCGAGCTCGGCGAGCCGATCCCGTCGGGCCGGATCCTCGGGCAATTCGAACTTGAAGCGATCGGTCGGTCGGTCGGTCATCGCCGCAGCACCGCTCCCCTGGTACCGGTCCGCTTCTTGAAGGCCTTCTCGAGCTCCTTGAGCTTGCGGCGCAGCATGGCCAGCTGGCCATGGCTGAGGTGGTCGACGAACAGCCGACCCTCGAGATGGTCGTTTTCGTGCTGGACCACGATGGCGAGGAATTCGCCCGCCTCGTAGTCGAGGTGGAGGCGTTGCTCGCCGCCATCCAGGTCCTGATAGACCACATCGAAACGCGCGGCGCGCTCCACGTTGGCGTAGAGGCCGGGCAGGCTGAGGCAGCCCTCCTCGTTGAGCACGGTCCCCTCGCAGTTCTCGAAGCGCGGATTGATCCAGACCCGGGGCGCCGGGGGCAGGTCCTCGCGGCCGGCGTGATGGTCGGTGACGAACAGCCGTTGGCTCACCCCGACCTGGGGCGCGGCCAGGCCCACCCCGCCGTCTTCACGCATGGTCACGAACATGCGATCGACCAGCTGGGCCAAGCCGGCGTCGAAGGTCGTGACCGGCTGTGCCAGCGCACGCAGTACCGGATCCGGGTAGCGGCGAATGGTCAGGGAGCCGGTTGCGGGTGCACTCATGGGTCAATCTCCCGGTAGCGCCTTGCCGTTCGATCACATGCGTATAGCTTTGAGGGCCAAGCGCAATCGCAATCACGCGTTTCTGACACATTACTCGATGAAAGTCTGTCATGGTGGACCTAAGCAAGCATTTGGCCAAGGCGAAGCAGGCGATCGAGCGTCGCAACTACGACATGGCCATCGAGTTGACCGTGGAATGCCACGAGCTCGACCCGACCAACCTCGACAACCTGTCCCTATTGATCGACGCATCCAAGCGCAAGGCGCGGGAGAGTGGGAAAAAGGGCGGGTTCATGCCCACCATCTCGTTCACCAAGGATCCGTACAAGCAGCTGTCGGCGGCGGTCAAGCGGGTGAGCAAGAATCCCGACATCAAATCGCTGCTCGCGGCCGGCGAGGCGGCCCACAAGGTCTATGAAACCGGCGTGAAGGGGATGATCGACGCGTCGATCCTGTTCTACCGTGAGGGGCAGTCGACCGGGCTGCACAATCCGGACCTGCTGTGGAATCTCGCCCACGCCCACATGGACCGGTTCAACGAGACCAAGGACTTCGATTCGCTCGACGCCGCGATCACCACGCTGTCCGAATTCGAGATGACCTGCAAAGGCCACAAGCTCTATCCCGACGCCACGCGCAAGGCCCGGGCGTGGGAGGCGATCCGCGCCCGCGAGCAGCGCCCCGGTCGTGGCGCCCAGGCGGACTACCAGGCCAACATCGCCGACTCCGATCAGGCCAGGAAGCAGGAGGCGATGAACAAGATCATACGCACCGCCGACGATGCGCGGCAGGTGCTCGCCTACTGCGATCAGGACCTCGAGCGCAATCCGCAGGACAAGCAGCTGTGGATCAAGCGCGGCGACATCCTACGTCGCCTCGAGGACTTCGACGCCGCGCGCGAGTCCTACCTCAAGGCGCAAGAGGTCGACACGCACGACTTCGTCGTCGGCATGCGGTTGGGGGACCTCGAGATCCAGGTCTTGCGTCACGCCATCGCGCAGGCCGAGGCCAGCGGGCAGGATTCGGCACCGCTCAAGCAGCAGTTGCTCGATCTCGAGATCGCCGAGTACCGCAAGCGGATCGAGCGTCAGCCGACCGAGATGGGCCATCACTTCAATCTCGCCCAGCGGCTCTACCAACGCGGCGATATCGACGGCGCGGCGAGCGCATTCCAGCAGGCGCTCAAGGATCCGCGCTTCAAGCGCGACGCCCACCGGTACCTCGGGCACTGTTTCGCCAAGAAGAATCTGCTTGATCTCTCCCGCGACCAATTTACATCCTGCCTCTCCCTGATCGAGGACCCGATGTCCGAGGGCTTCAAGGAGACCCTCTACCACCGGGCGCGGGTCAACGAGGCCATGGGCAACAAGGAAGACGCGGCGGCCGACTACACCAAGGTGGTCGAGACCGATCTCGGCTACAAGGACGCCGCCCAACGATTGAACGCCTGCAGGGGCTCCTGACCATTCGGCCAGGGGCTCATCTGGTCGAATGGAGAAGGCTGAATGCCGAACAGGAAGAGCTCAGAGAAGAGCCTGCGTCAGAGCGAGGAGCGACGGGTGCGCAACAAGGCGCGCCGCACCGAGCTCAAGACCCTGCGCAGGAAGATCGATCGTGCGGTGCACGACGGCAAGGCGGATGACGCCGCCGGTCTCCTCCAGCGCTACATGAAGCGCGTGGATCAGGCCGCTTGCCACAGCGTCATGCACCGCAACACCGCCAGCCGTCGCAAGTCGGTCATGGCCCGTCGGGTCGCCAGTCTGCAGACGCAGGCCTGAGCGGCTCCCCGCACCTCGGGGCCGGGAGGGTGCCCGGCCTCCCGCGAGCGCTTCCGCGCCGCGGTCCGCGAGCAACCGCATGACCTATAAGGATTCCAGCGCATGCGCACCTATGAATGCACCATTCTCCTCAACCCCGCTCTGGCCAACGCCGACTTCGAAGGCGCTCTGGCGACCGTTCGCGGTCTCTACGAGCAGGAGGGGGCGGAGTGGATCGAACTCGAGAAGTGGGAGGAGCGCAGGCTCGCCTACAAGATCGCCGATCAGACCAGCGCGGTCTTCCTCTTCGGTTACTTCCGGTCCGAGAGCGACGCGATCGACCGTATCGAGCGGCGGTGCCGCTTGAACGACATGGTCATCCGACAGCTGATCATCGCCCGTGATGGCAAGAGCTACGACGCGATCCGCGCTCAGCGCGAGAAGCGCAAGGCCGAGGCCGCCGCTGCCGCTGTCGGAAGGGAGTGATCATGGCTGCCAGCTTCAATCGGGTGATCATCGCCGGCAATCTGACCCGCGATCCCCAGCTGCGGTTCTTCGCTAACGAACGGGCCGTGGCCGATATCGGGCTGGCCATCAACCGGCGCTACCGCACCGGCGACGGCGAGATGAAGGAGGAAACCACCTTCGTCGATGTCGAATGCTGGGGACGGACCGCTGAGTTGGTCGGTCAATACCTGACCAAGGGCCGGTCCTGCCTGGTCGAAGGGCGACTCAAGCTCGACCAGTGGGAGGATCGCGACGGCAACCGGCGCTCGAAGCTCCGGGTTACCGCCGACACCGTTCAGTTCCTCGACAGCCGCGGGAGTGGCGACGGGGGCGGCGGCGGCGATGGCGGTGGCGGGGCGCCGCCACCGGATCGCAGCGATCACTCGGCACCCCCGCCGCCTCCGGCCTCCGGCCCGGGCGTCGATGCTGATGCCGACGACGAACCGCCGTTCTGATCCCCCGCTCATCTCTCCTTCAATCCAGTCAAGCAACGTCAGAGAAGGGAAGCCCGCCATGGCTTTCAAATCCAGCAGAACGAAGCGTCGCAAGCGCACGCGCCGCCAGGAGGTGGTCAAGCCCTGTCGGTTCACCCGCGAGAAGGTGTTCGAGATCGACTACCGTGACATCGGCACCCTCCAGCGCTACGTTTCCGCCCAGGGCAAGATCCAGCCGCGGAAGAAGAACAACGTCTCCTCGTACTACCAGCGCCAGCTGAAGATCGCCATCAAGCGTGCGCGGTTCGTCGGTCTGCTGCCGTACGTGGGCGACTGAAAGGAGCATTCGCATGGCATCGACCACCGAAGTCCTCCTCACCAGCAACGTCCTCAAGCTCGGCAGCATGGGCGACATCGTTCGGGTGAAGGCCGGGTACGCCCGCAACTTCCTCTTTCCCCAGGGCAAGGCGATCCCCGCCAGCGCCGCGGCCAGGCGCCAGATCGAGGTGCTCCAGGAGCGCGCGCGCAAGGCCGATATGGAGGCCCAGGGCCAGGCCCTGGCCCTGAAGAAGGATCTCGACGGCCTGGCCGTGCAGATCCCGGCCAAGGTTGCCCACGGCACCCACCTCTTCGGCAGCGTGGGCATCCGCGAGATCGTGGCCAAGTTGGCCGAGCGGAACATGACGGTGGACCCGCGTCAGGTCCACCTGCACGAGAATTTCAAGGAACTGGGCCGCTACGAGGTCTTGGTCAAGCTGCACAGCGAGGTCGAGGCCACGATCACCGTCGAGGTGGTCGACGCCGATCCGACCGGCAAGAGCCTCGACGAGGCGATCGAAGAGGTGGACGCGTCGGCTGCCGACGAATCCGCCGAGCAGGCCTGAGGCGAAGGGAAGGAACACCATGAAAACCGACATCCATCCCCAGGTGCGCGACGTCATCTTCCAGGACAGCGTCACCGGCACCATGTTCAAGGTGAAGAGCGCGATCAAGTCGAAGGACACCGTGTCCGTCGACGGCGAGGATCTGCCATTGATCAAGCTCGACGTCACCAGCGCCAGCCACCCGTTCTACACCGGTGAGCAGCGCATCGTCGACACCGCCGGTCGGGTCGAGAAGTTTGGCAACAAGTACGGCGCGCGGCTTTCGAACCTGCTCAAGAAGAAGAAGTAACCCGCTACCCAGCGTGGAATCTGACCCGTCGGCGCCGCGCGTCGGCGGGTCTATCATGGAGAGAGCGCACCGGTGTCCGACCTGCTGGACAAACTCGCAACCCTCGCTGATCGCCATCGCGCCCTCGAAGCCCGACTGGCCGATCCCGAGGTCATGGGCGGTCCGGAGTACCCCGCCGTGCTCAGGGATCACGCGCGCTTGGGGCGGCTGGTGAGTCCGTATCGGGAATTGCGCCAGGCGCTCGACGACGTCGCCGAGGCGCGCGAGCTGCTGGGCGACCCCGAGATGCGCGAGATGGCCGAGGCGGAGGTCGCCGAGCGCCAGGCAGCGGCCGACCGCTTGCTCGAGCGGATCAAAGCGTTGCTGGTCCAGGCCGACGCGCTCAACGATCGCCCGGCGTTGCTCGAGGTCCGCGCCGGCGCCGGGGGCGACGAAGCCTGTCTGTTCGCCGGCGATCTGGTGCGGATGTACCAGCTCTACTGTCAGCGCATCGGTTGGCAGTTCGCCACCCTCACCAGCCAGCCGGGCGAGATGGGCGGTTTCAAGGAAGCGATCATCGAGATCCGTGGCGAAGGCGCCTTCGGCCTGCTGCGCTACGAGGCCGGCGGCCATCGCGTCCAACGGGTGCCGGCAACCGAGAGCCAGGGTCGCATCCACACCTCGGCCGCGACCGTGGCGGTGATGCCCGAAGCGGGCGAGGTCGACGTGCATATCGCGCCGGAGGATCTGCACGTCGATGTGTTCCGTGCCTCCGGGGCCGGCGGTCAGCACGTCAACACCACCGATTCGGCCGTCCGCGTGACCCACCTGCCCACGGGCATCGCGGTCTCGTGCCAGGACGAGAAGAGCCAGCACGCCAACCGTGAGCGCGCGATGAAGATCCTGCGCTCGCGCCTGCTCGAAGCCGAACGCGAGCGCCAGGAGGCGGCGCGGGCGGCCGAGCGCAAGCAGCAGGTCGGATCGGGAGATCGCAGCGATCGGATCCGCACCTACAATTTCCCGCAGAACCGCATCACCGATCACCGCATCGGTTTCACGAGCTATCATCTCGACCGCTATCTCGAGGGACACCTCGACGAGTTGCAGCAGGCGATGATCGAGCACGCCAAGGTGCAGGTGCTCGCGGAGTGGGACGGCCGGTTCTGAGCCTGCGTTCCCGTCCGCCAACGACCGTCGGCGATTGACTGTAGTAGATCCATCGTTACTCTCCGTCTCCACACGGTTGGCGGCAGTAGCGGAGGTGACGATGACCTGGTTCTACCTACGTACGGCGCAGGGCATGACCCCGGTGGCGGTCGATCAGATGCGCGAGATGGTGCGCAGCGGCAGGGTCCGCGCCGATGCGGTCGCAGCTTCGCTCGACGGCGCCAGCTGGCACAGCATCGATGCCGCGATCGCCGCGCATACCTTCGCCCTGCCCGCCGGAATCGCGGAGTCGGCCGGTGCTCCGGCCGCCGGTGAACCGCAGCTGCTGCTGCGCACCCAGGCCGGCTCGCGCCCGGTGAGCGTGGCCGGTCTGCGGCGTCTGCTCCAGGCGCGCCAGCTCACGCCCTCGATGCGGGTGGTCTCGACCGATGGCGGCGAGAACTGGGTCAGCGTGCTCACGGTCACCGGACCGGTCGCCGCGGTGCCGATGATCCCTGCGCAGCCGGCAACCTGGGCCGGCGACGGCGCACCCCAGCCTCCGGCCGCCGGTCCCGGCCGCGGTAGGCAGACCGGGACCGTCAGGGCCGGGCGCAGCACCACCCGCACCAAGGGCAAGGGCAAGGGCAAAGGGAAGCGTAAAGGGAAGAGCACGGGCACGGGCGGAGCGAAGACCGCCGCGGTCCGCGCCGAGCCCAACGGCTGGGACACCTATATCGATGTGGTCACCTGGATCTTCCTCGCTTTAACGGTGTTGGGCATCCTGCCTTGGGCTGTGGCGGCGATCGGGTTACTGGATACGCCTCTGTTCGCAGGCCTACTGCTGTTCCCCATCCTGATCCAACTGTTGTTCGGTTGGCTGCTGTTGAGCCTGTTGCGGCGCCGGCAGTGGGCGCGCACGATCATCACGCCCTTGTGCTATCTCGGCATGGTGGGCATCCCGATCGGCACGGTGATCAACTGGTACATGCTCAAGGCCTTCAAGCTCTGCGGCAAGCGCTTCACCTGAGGCTTCTATCAGAGGGGGCGCTGCCCCCTCGCGCCTTCGGCGCGTACCCCCACGGCCTCTGTCGCCCTTCGCCAGCTTCGCTGGCGTTTCC
>JBEPXK010000126.1:0-9196 GCA_041641915.1 Planctomycetota bacterium | reverse complement strand
GCAGGAAAGAAGGACCGCTACGAGCAGGCGGTCGGTGACCAGCAGATCGCCCTGCAGATCCAGGGCCTACCGAGCGGCGCCAAACGGCTGGTGCACTACCGTATCGACGCCGAACGCTCCAACCCGCACCCGGTGCATCCGGTCGATTTCCGGGTGCCGCGCAAACACAAGGGCGATCTGGACAAGCCGCAGCTACCGACGGCCGACGATCTCGCCAAACTGCGCCTTCGCCAAGAACTCGAACGCTTCGAGGACCCCGCGGATATCGGCAGCGGCAGCAGCCTGTCGCTCACCGTCCCCATGCCGGAAAACACCCTCTCCCTGCTGGTCATCGCCCGCGACCCCGGCACGCCACCGGCAGCCCCCGAGCGCGTCTGGGTCGAGGACTATACCGGCCTGCACGGCAGCCGCGACCGGTTGGTCTGCTGGTGGGAGCAGGACGAACGCCACCTACGCACCTACGAAGTGCTGCGCCGCGTCGGCGGCGGCAGCTGGGAGCGCGTGAACGACGCCGACCTGGTCGCCACCGCCTGGTTGGACGCCGACGCTCCCGAGGGCGCCCAGTACGCGGTGCGCGCCGTCGACCTGTGGGACCGCAGCAGCGACCAGGTCCAGGCCGGCCCCCTACCGCAGCCGGGCGACGGCGAGGGCACCGGCGGCCTGCTCGGCAACCCCGGCCCGGTCGACGACGGCCGACTGTGGCATTCCGCCCCTGGACACAGCGCGCCCTGAAACGGTCGCGCGACATCGCTTGGCGAAAACAACATCTTCAAGGGTGAGAGACGGCGCTATGAGCTGCCCTTGCTCTTGGCGCGATGCTGTCTGCTGTTGTGGATCGGGTCAGGATGGAATCGGGATCAACCGGACTCGTGACGGTATCCGTGCCGGAAGGCACTGGGCGCAAGTGCATAGCGTTTCTTGAAGGCGCGGCTGAAATGATAGGGATCGGCAAAGCCGCAGGCATCGGCGATGGCGCTGATCGATTCGTCACTGAGCAGGAGTCGATCGCGCGCTGCCGCCAGTCGCCGTTGCCAGACGAAGCGCATGGGCGAGGTGCCGGCATAGGTGCGAAACAGGCGGTGGACCGAGGCCGACGAACAGCCCAGAGCGCGGCCCAGATCGGCGATGGAGATGGCTCGATCGAGTTGTTCGTCGATGCAGCGGATTGCCGGTAACAATCGAACCGATGCCTGGAGATCGGCCATACACCCCACATCGCCCTGCACCGTGGCCAGTTCAGCCAATAGCGCGAAACCGTAGGCGAGTTGCCGGGCCGAAGCGACGAGGGAGCCGGGGGCAGGGCCGATGCCGTGGAGTTCCTGCATGTGATCCACGACCCTGCGCGCCGCCGCTCCCGTGATCACCGGGGGTAGGTCCATCGCGCTAAGCAGATCGCCCTGACAGGCCATGGCATAGCGGAGATGGATGAAGAAACAGGGCGTGCGCTGCGGATGCTCGACGGCATAGGCGTGCAGGGTTTCGCTGGGTATCAGCGCCACGCTGCCGGACGCAACCGCTTGGCTGCTTTCGCTCGAGAACACCAAGCGGTAACCAGGTGCGAGCGGCGCCACCAGGACGCTCCAGGAACTGCAGCGCCAGGGACAGCGCCGCCATGCCGGATAGGACGGCCGACAGCTACGCAGGAACTGAAATCGACACAGCTCGCGCAACCACTCGTCGAAGGGTGCTGTCGTCGTGGCCACGCACCAGTTACGGCTTCGTGGCCCTCCCGCTGAGGCCGGGATGATCGTTTCGATCATCGGAGTCGGATCATCGGTCATGGCTCGGGGCTTCCAGTCGATCTACGCTCATTGACCTCGCCGCCTCAGGGTTGGCTCAGCAACGTTTCCAACGGAGATCCTCATGCGACACTACACCTTTCGTTCGGGAACCATCGGTTTGATGGGGCTCTGTGCCTCCACCTTCCTCCTCTCCCTCGGAGCGTCCGAAACCGGGGACAGCAGTCCCTACGCCCCACCGTACCGCGGCGAGATCACTCAGGCCTTGTTGCCCTTGCCGCTCGGAGCCGTGCGACCGGAGGGCTGGCTGCGGCAGTGGGCCCTGACGGCCAAGAGCGGCATGACCCTCGAGCTCGATAAACGCCATCAGGTCTTCGCCGAAGCCTGGACCAAGAAGTGGAACGGCTGGCCCCTGGAACAGTGCGCCTACTGGCTCGATGGCCTGGTGCGACTCGGCTTCATCCTCGATGATGAAGAGATGATTACCAAGGCGCGAGGGCGTCTGGACCATGTTCTCGAACGCTTGTCGGACACGAGTCGCTCGTTCATGTACTGGCAGAAGGAGGCAGCAAAGGGTTTCGACAACTGGGCCAATTCGCATCTGGCCCGCGCGCTGTTCGCCTACTACCAAGCCACCGATGATAAGACCATCCTGGCGCGACTGGTACAGGTCTACAAGCAGTTCAACCTGCCCGACTTCGGCCGGACCAGCGGCACCGTCAACGCAGCCATGATGGTGGACGTGTTTCTGCAATCGGGCCAGCCGGAGATCCGCGGCCTTCTGGCGCAGGCCCTGGACAAAGGCAAAATCGGCAAGGTGATCGACCTGTGGGCCGCCGGTCGGGTCACCAAGGGCGCGCGGGTGCACGGGGTCATCGTCGACGAATACTCCGTCGTGCCGCTCGCCTATTATCTGCTCAGCGGCGACCCCACCCACCTGCAGGCATCGCTGCGCCGCCTGGCCTGGATCGACGAGGAGCACATGCAGCCCTACGGCGTGCACTCGGGCGACGAGTACGTCTGCGGCCGGGGCCCGTTCCGCGGCACCGAAGTCTGCGACATCAGCAGTTACATGTGGTGGATGCTCTGGTTTCAGCGCGTCACCGGCCAGGGCCAGTTCGGCGACCGCATCGAACGCGCCTTCTTCAACGCCCATCCGGCATCCGTCACCCGGGACTTTTCCGAGCATCTGTATTGCATCGCCCCCAACCGCTTCGCCGAAGACCTCCCGCGCCACGTCGGCAAAGGCTCAGCCAAGCGCGGCTATCGGTATCAACCCCTTCACAAACCGCTCTGCTGCACCGGCAATCTCCACCGTGCCATTCCCTACTACCTGCAACACATGTGGATGGCCACGCCCGACGGCGGTTTGGCGGCGACCCTCTACGGTCCCTGTTCCCTGCGTGCCCTGGTCGGTGGCAAGGTTCCGGTCGCTATCGTCTGCACCACGGACTACCCCTTCAACGAGACGATCGGCCTGGAAATCCGTCCAGCGCAAAGCGTCGCATTCCCGCTTTCGCTGCGCATTCCGGCTTGGTGCAGCGAAGCGACGGTGACGATCAACGGTGATCGTGTACCGGCACAACCGGATGAACAAGGTTACCTGCGTGTGTTGCGCGAATGGCAGGATGGTGATCGCTTGACGCTGAAGTTGCCGATGCCGATTCTCATTGAGAAGCGCCGGAGCAATCAGCGGGTCAATAGCGGCCAGACCACACCGGATCTGCCCTACGCCACGGTTTCGCAGGGGCCCCTGCTCTTCGCCCTGCCGATCGCCGAACAGGATCCCAACACCCCCGATCCGACCAGCGACTGGCACTACGCCCTGATCCCCGACTCGGACGCGATCTCCGTCACCCGGGAAGCGATGCCGAAGGAGTGGCGCTGGCAGGCGGAGGCTCCCGTCCACCTCACCGCGCCCGCGCGACGGATCGCCTGGCAAGCCAGCATGGAACAGGAACTCCCCGACGCCCCCTTCGATCGGGGAGAACGAACAGCCATACGCCTGGTACCCTTCGGTTGCACGCAGATGCGGGTGTCGATGTTTCCGATCGCGAAGCCGTGAAGGAATGGCACGGACGATCATGCACCGATACCAGCAAGTATATCGACTACATGGGCTCGGTGCCCTACGGCGGCATCGATCCCTGCTGGTCATCGCCCGCGACCCCGGCACGCCACCGGCGGCACCCGAGCGGGTCTGGGTCGAGGACTAGACCGGCCTGCACGGACGGTCTCGGCCGGTTGCTCGCTGCAGCACTAGTCTGTCATGCGTCGTGTGCTCGCGGCAGAACTAGTCTGTCCTGCGTCGTGTGCGTCGTGTGTGTCCTGCGTCGTGTGGTCCTGCGTCGTGTGGATCATCAGGCCGCCTGCCGGCATGCGGGCCTTGTCGCTGGCGGGTGCCGGATGCTGCCGGGGATGTCAATCGGTTCAGTGCCCGCAGCGAAAGCGAAAGGCGTCTCATCGACGGTGCGGGTCCAAAGATGCTGGTTCGCTTCGCGCGCGCCATTGCAGCGGGCTGATACCCCGCACCCGGCGGAACAGGCGGCCGCAATCGCTGGGTTGGCTGAAGCCGAGGCGGCTGGCGATCTCGGCTACCGTCAGGCCTTGCGCGAGTAGCGTTTCGATGCGGCGAGCGCGTTCGTCGTCGATCCAGTCCTTGAGCCGCATACCGGTTTCGGTGCGGAAGATGCGGCGCAGGGCGCGCTGGCTGGTGCCCAGTCGCTCGGCCAGTCCGCTGACCCGCACCGGTTGCCCGGCGGCGCGCTTGACCAGTTTTTTGATGCGGTTGGCCATGCCGGGCTCGCCGGACAGGGTCGGCCCCGCCTGGCAGGCGACGCCGTCCTGCAGGGCGAGGATCGCCTGCAGACAAGCGATCACGGCCCCGGCGCGGGTGGGGTCGCGCCACTCCCGGCCGGCGACCAGCTCCGGCAGCACGCCGGCGAGCAGCAGCGCCTTGCAGGCGAGCGGGCAGCTGGCCCGCGGCCGCCAGGGCGATGCGCAGTGTACGACGTATGACAGGCAACCTTTTTCACTCATGATTCGTCGCAGAACGAGTCTGTCCTGCGTCGTGCACATGTGTCCCACGTGAACGCGGTGGATGACACGGCAGATCCCCTCCGCCCACATGCACAGCATGCACACCGCCGACCACATCCTGTTTTGCAATGTCGGTCGAGTCCGATAGTCAACGTCAGTCCGACCGTACCGTTGTCACACCTTGCAGGCGGATCTAACGCCGCCCTGTCCAGCAGGTACAGATCAGTGGTAGCACCCTTGTTGCGATCGTTTCAAGCGACATCGGTCTCGTGGGGAGCGGCACACGATGACTCATGACGACGCGACATTCAGCGATGCGCAGTTGCTGATCCGGTGGCGCGACGATCGCGACGAAGGCGCGTTCCAGTTGCTGGTCGAACGACATGGGCCGCTGGTCTGGCGCGTTGCTCGCAGTCACTGCCGCGATCCGCATTTGAGCGAGGATGTGTTCCAGCAGGCCTTCTCGGCCCTCGCTCGTCACGCCGGACGGATCAAGCCCGGGCCCCTGGCGCCCTGGCTGCACACGACCACCTGGCGCGCGGCCCGGGACCTCTTGCGCCAGGCCTGGAACCAACCTTCCTCCTGCGCCGAGACGGAGCATGTCATGGACGAGGCGGATGCGCCGGAACTGGGCCGTGAGGAAGTCGTCATGGCGGTCGACCGAGCGCTGGCGAGCCTGCCCGAACACCTGCGCGCCCTGGCGCTGCTGCACGGACTCCAAGGCATCCCCTTGCGCCAGTGCGCCGAGCAACTCGGGCACCCCAGCGGCAGCGTCAGCGGCCTCTGGGCCCAGGCCCGACGACGACTCCAGCGGCACCTGAGGCAGTTCGGCGCCCTCGAACTAAGCCTTGTCGCCAACCTGTGGCAGGAGGCGACCGCCGCGTCCGGCCCTTCTTCCGAGCAGGTCGATCGGGCCATCGCCTCGGCGGCCGGCCTACCTCCGCCGCCGTCGATTCCCTCCAGCCTGTCGCTGTGGACGACGATCGCGCTCACGGTGCTGGGTACGATTGTCGGGGCCGTCCTCTGGTGGCGGCCCCACGACGCCGTGGCCGATGGCCAGCAAACGGCTGCCGGCCACACGCCCACCAACCGACCGGCAGACCACCGGCAGTGGAACATTGAGGCCGCGATCGACTTCTCCGTCGCCACTGATGACGCAGGACGGTCGATCATCACCCTGCGAAAGCGCGTCCCATCGCCCCGGCGAGCCCAGGCACGCTGGCTGCCACCGCGGCGCGAACGCTCGTTCACCGTCAGCTATCGGTACTGGAGCGCCTCACTAGACGAGGTGGTGCCGCCCTGTGACCAGTGGCCACATCGACACCTGCACTTCGCCTATCAGAGTGACGGTTACGTTGTCACCAGCACCGATGCCGGAGAAGTTCAGGCAGGATGGATCTCGCATGCCCAGTTCGCCGACGACGATCCCCTGGCTTGGACCATCATCGGTCAAGGCGAGATCCATCTGGCCGACCTCTCCCTGGAGCCTTGAGGGAGTCGCAGGGCGAACCGGGGTCTCCGCCGTCCGTTCGCGAGCGCGTACGGCCCACCGCCCGACGGTCTCCGCAGCGGGGTCTCTCACACAGTGTGCGCGCTGTGGCGATCCGCGGTCATTCGCGGCTCAGCTCTGACCCTGAGTACAGATAGCTGCTCGGTGCGTCTGACAAGCGACGCCCGTCCCGGCAGCAGGAGGCAGCATGCACCCATTGCACCGTCACGTCGTATCCGTGATCTCCATCGTCCTGCTGTTCGTGGCGATCACGTCCTGGCCGGTCACCGCACCTGCCGTGGAGGCTTGGGACGCGACCTATGAGGTCATCCCCCACATCCCCGACCACTTTCCACCAGGCCTCTCCGGCGGCTCGAGCCTCACGCTCATGTGCTCGGGCCCCCGAAGCGTTGCAGACCGGATCATCACCATCCACGATCCTCCGAGCCACGGCCAAGCCAAGCCCTGGAACAACGACAAGAAGTGGCTGGAGTACCATCCGGACCCCGGTTTCACAGGGACGGACTCCTTCACTTGGAGCGTCAGCGAACCGGGAGGGACCAGCGGCATCGTCACCGCGACCATCGAGGTCGCGCACTGGAATGACCGCGATCGGCGACTCGTCGACCTGGTCATCAAGCCCGCTCTGTTGGCCAGCGCCGGTATCGAGGAACGCATCGAGCGATTGGCCGACGACATCCGCGCCGATGGCTTCCGCTGTCGCATCACGCCCTGGTCGGGAACCGCCGCAGCGCTCTGGCAGCATCTCCACGACAGCTACCTGGCCGGGAACGATCCTGGCGAACCGCTTCTCCACGGCGCGATCCTCTTCGGAGACATCCCCAAACTCGACAACTGCGATCTGCTCTACTGCTTCCTGGATGAACTGCGCACGACCGGTGACGTCCTGAGCACGACGCACTTCTTCAGGCATATCTGGATCAGTCGCCTCGCCGACCGGGATCCAGCACGGCTGATCAACGCCCTGGATGCCAATCACCGCTACCGCCGAGGGATCTCCCGGCTTCCGGCCAGCGCCTGGGATGCCATCGACCACAAGGAATGGACGTCGGTCGATTTCCAGGATGCTGCCATCGAGCAGGTCTGGCCCGACGTGCGCCACAACGCCAACCCGAACAGTGGCTCGCTCACCGAGGCGATGACCGCAGGCGGCGAATACGTCTTCCGTTCCGACCACGGGGCTCCGTCCATGCCGAACGGCCCGTATCAGGTGCGCTTCGCCTTTGTCAGCGGCTGCGAGTCGTTGTCGAAGACCTACGGCCCTCACACCTATCAGGGCACGGCCGGTGGCGGCAATCTGATCTCGGTCGGATCAAGCGAGGAAACCCCTGGCTACACCTTCAACGTCGGCGAAGTCCTGAAGGACCGCTGGGATAACGAACAGCAGCGCTGGCTGCCGCCCGTCGGCATTCCCATGCTCAACACCGGCGCATCGTGGGGACAGATATTGATGGCCGGAGGATTCGTGCGCGGCACGTTCCATGCGACCCGATGCCATATTTTCGGAGATCTCACGCTTTCCGTCAACCAGACGCCCGCCAACGTTGTGCCCACCGTCACCGTCACAGCCGACCCGATCGCCGTCACAGCCGGCGAAGAGGTCGTCTTCACGGCAACCATCGCTGACACGGATGCCGCCGCCAGCGACAGTCCCCACTGCGATTTCGAGCACCGGATCGAGTGGTACCTGGACGGCTACGACCGCTACGGCAGCATCCCTCCTTCACAAGCCGGGGATGAGCGGACGGCCGGTTGGTCGACCTGTCGCCGGTCCTACGAGCGCTCGCACCGCTTCACGGCACGGGTCGAGGTCATGGACGAATGGTATGGCCGGTCTTGGCAGGAGATCTCCATTCCGGTAGCCCCTGATCCGCTGCGGCCGCTACGCATCGATGCCGGTCGGTCCTCCTCCAACGGCGATTGGGCCGATCACCAGGGCGATATCTGGCTCTATGATCAGACCCACAGCACCGGCATATGGGGCTGGAGCGACAAGAAGGACTACCATGGAAGCAAATCCCTCGCCGTGGCTGACACCGAACGAGACCGTCTCTTCCAGACCTGGCGCGAAATCCCGTATCCGACCACCGACAGGCCCGATCGGCACCTGGCCTACCATATCCCGCTGACGCCTGGCACTTATCGGGTCACCCTCCATTTCGCCGATCTGCTCAGCGCCTCCAGCGGAAAACGGATACTCGACGCCCAGATCGAGGGGACCACGGTCCTGAGCGCCTTCGACACCTACGCTGTTGCGGGTCCGGCCACGGCGGTCGAACCTTCCTTCGTTATCGAACTTGCCGACGACTCACTGGACATCGCTTTGCTCCGCCATCCGGACAGCACCGAAAAGCCCAGCGTGGCCGGCATCAGCATCGTGCCGCTCATCCGCTCGATCAGTCTCGCGGTGAGCCCGGCCACGCCCCCGCCCGCGCCCGTCCTCGGCACCTGTCCGGAAGCGACGCTGAGCACGCAGGAGTTGCCGGCGACCTTCAGGGATCTCGATCGCGAGGCCCAGCACGCGATCAGCCTGGAGACGGTGCCATACGGCGGCGGATGACAACGAGAAACGTAAGGGAAAAAGGCTCTCTCTCGAATTGCGCGAAGTGGCTCTATTCCATGCGCGACAGAATTAGGGCCTCGATTGCTTGTGACAGCGACAAAAAACAACGTTTTGAAAGAGGCTTCCCTCAGAGGGGGCGCTGCCCCCTCGCGCCTTTGGCGCGTACCCCCACGGCCTCGGTCGGGGTTCGCGGCCTACGGCCGCGTTTTCTGCGGGCCTACGGCCCATTTTCGCAGAAAACCACCCCTCGGTCGGCCGACCCGTTGACGACGATTCTTGCCGTGCGAAGGTGCTGCGCGAGCTCTGAGGGACCCGTCAGCTCTTAGCTTTCCTTCAGAGGGGGCG
>JBEPXK010000125.1:0-9201 GCA_041641915.1 Planctomycetota bacterium | reverse complement strand
AGTTTCGAGAAGATGGGCGAGCTCAAGGATCTGGATTCGATCATGAACGGCCCGAAATACGCTAAATGGCAGAGCTTCCGCGAGAGCGAGGACGCGCGCAGCGTCGGTCTGTGCGTGCCCGGCACCCTGCGACGCCTTCCCTACGGCGAGGGTGGCGAGAAGGTCAAGTCATTCGACTACAACGAAGACGCGATCGGGCAGCACGATAACTACCTCTGGGGCAATTCCGCTTTCGATCTGGCCTCGCGCGTGGCCGACAGCTTCGCCAAATACCGTTGGTGCCCCAACATCATCGGCCCGACCGCAGGCGGTACCGTGTCCGACCTGCCGTTGCACCAGTACGAGGCAATGGGGGAATCGCAGACGAAGTGCCCGATCGAATGCATGCTTTCCGAGCGTCGCGAGTTCGAGCTCTCCGAACAGGGCTTCATCGGCCTGTCGATGCGCAAGGGTAGCGACGACGCCTGCTTCTTTTCCGCCAATTCGGCCCAGAAGAAGAAGAAGTTCGGCAACACCGAGGAAGGCAAGACCGCCGAGCTCAACTACGGCCTGAGCACGCAGTTGCCGTACATGTTCGTGGTCAACCGCATGGCCCACTACATCAAGGTGCTCCAGCGCGAACAGATCGGCTCCTGGAAGGAGCGCGAGGATCTCGAGGCTGAACTGAACAAGTGGATCAGCCAGTACGTGGCCAACATGGACAACCCGGCGCCCTCGGTGCGCAACACGCGCCCGCTGCGCGCGGCCCAGGTCACGGTCGAAAACGTGCCCGGCGAGGCCGGCTGGTACAAGGTCGGCATCAAGGTCCAGCCGCACTTCAAGTACATGGGCGCATCGTTCGAGCTTTCGCTGGTCGGCAAGCTCGACAAATCCTGATCAGCCACCCACCGCCCCGGCCGGAGTCCCGGCCGGGCTTCTTCCCACCACCCGCTGAAGGAACATTATCATGCCTCAAGTCTACATGGTCATCGACGGCATCGAGGGCGAGTCCCTGACGATGGAAGGCGCTATCGACGTCGTCGGCTTCGACAACGAGATGGTCTACGCCTACGATCGCGAGAACAGCCGCAAGACCGGCAACCTCCAGTACCTGCCGATCAACGTCTACAAGCGTATGGACCAGGCCACGCCGCTGTTGTTCAAGGCCCTGACCGACAACGAAAACATCTCGAAGGTCGAGTTGTTGTTCTACCGTCAGCCCGACGCCGGCGATGCGGCGATCGAGCACTTCTTCACCATCACCCTCACCGACGTTCGGGTGATCGGGATCAAACCGTACATGACACCGAACAGTACGGTCAACGAACTCGAAAGCCTGATGGAACTGGTGAGCTTCGTCCCCAAGACGATCGACTGGTTGCAGGTCATCGCCAGCAAGCAGCACATGAAGGAGATCCGCACCCAGGTCTGAGGCCTGGTGCGGTGAACAACATCTGTGTCCACCAACATCTCCCTATTGGAGAGGATCCGCAACCCCAAGGGCGCATCCGCCGCCCTTGGGGTTGTCGACCGCCGCGCGGTGCTCGCCTCCATCCGCCACAACCTCGAACGGATACTGGCTTCGCGCGTCGACCATGCCGCAGCACAGTTGGAGCTCGGCCTGCCCTCGCTCAATGTGGACGAACCGTTCTCCGAGATCGTCGTCGGTCTGCGGCAGGCCATCATCCGCAACCTCCTCGCCTACGAGCCCCGCCTCGATCGGGTCAACGTACTCCATGTCCAGGGTGATGGTCAGCGCCAGGGCAGCCTTGTGATCGACGCGATGCTCAAGGATGACCACGATGGCGGAAGGATCAGCATCGAAGTGACGCTCGATCGCTTCGGTCACATATCGGTGAAGGCCTGAATCGCGGCGATGTCCCAACGCCAGAACTACCTCAAAGAACTGACCTATCTGCGCGAACTCGGCCGCGACTTCTCGCGCGCCCACCCCGAGATCGCGCCCTTCCTCGGCGAGACCGGTTCCGACCCGGACGTCGGTCGCCTGCTCGAAGGATACGCCTTCCTCACCGGGCGCGTACGTGAACGTCTCGATAGCGAGTACCCGGAATTCACCCGCGCACTGCTCGAGCTGTTCATGCCCGCGGCGCTACGGCCGATCCCGGCGACCGCCATCCTGCGGTTCGGCCTGGTTCCGCAGGCGGCCAAGGAGACCCGGCGTCTGCCGGCGGGAACCGAGGTCGGGAGCCGGCCGATCGAAGGCACCGTCTGCAGGTTCCGTTCCTGCAGCGATACCACCGTGCGTCCGCTACGCATCGCCGATGTGGCACTCGGCCACGGTAGCGCGCCGACGCTGCGCATCACCTTCGCGAGCGAGAGCGGCGTCACGCTCGAACAGCAACAGCTCGACGAGCTGCGTGTGTACCTCGGCAGCGACGTCGCGGTCGCGCAGCAACTCGCGCTCTGCCTGCTCGAATACGCCACCGCCTTCAGCGTCGAGGACTCCGCAGGCGAGCTGCGGCCGGCGCCCGGCATCGCCGCCCGGCCGGCGGGGTACACCGCCGCAGATGGATTGCTGCCCGAAGGCATCGGCATGCCCCTCGGCTATCGTCATCTCTGGGAGTACCTCAACGTCCCGACGAAATACGCCTTCCTCGATCTCACCGGCCTGCCCACCGCCCGGCTTAGCGGTGACCGTTTCACGCTGCACGTCAGCATGAGCCGCGTCCCCAACGATCTGCCGGCGCTCGGCGCCGATTCCTTGCGCCTCAATTGTGCCCCGGCGATCAACCTCTATGCCCACAGCGCCGTGCCCCTGCGGATTGATCCGTTTCTGCCGCAGATGCGGATCCGCCCGGAGGGCGAAAGCGAACACCACGATATCTACGCCGTCACCGGGGTCCGCGGCCGGCTGCGTGGGCGCGGCGATACGCGAACCTATTCGCCGATGTATCGCCGCTGGCGCACCGTTGGAGACGATCGCTACTTCTATCACGCTACCCCGGTCTCGGCGACACGAGACGGACACAGCAACTGGCAGTTGTCGCTTGCCGGCGCGCCGATCGCCGAACTCACCCGCGACATTGATACGTTGTCGCTCGACCTGCTGTGCACCAACACCGCCCTGGTCGAACACCTGGGCGTCGGCGACGTCAGCCAGACCACCTCGCTGACGCCGGCGGGCACGACCTGTACCAATATCACCCGCCCCACGAGCCCGGTGCCGCTTCCGAATGATGACGCGGCCCATTGGCGGCTGTTCGGATTCCTTTCGCTCAATCAACGCGACCTCGCCGATCGCTCGACCCTGCAGGAGGCCTTGCGCACCTTCCATTTCGCGGCCAGCCACGACCGCAAGGCCGAACGCGAACTCGAACGTATGCTCGATGGGCTACAGAGCGTCGATCGGCGCCCGGCGCGCCGACTATATCGCGGTGTGCCGGTCAACGGCACCGCGGTTCGCATCGATCTCGCAGACGACCGCTTCGGGGGCGAGGCCGGCGCCTACGCCTTCGGCACCGTGCTCAACGAGTGCCTCGCCAGCTTGACCCGTCTGAACACGTTCTGCCAACTCACCGTCCACGCCACCCGATCAGGAGCCTCCTTCACATGGCCCCCACGCCTGGGTCGTCAGACGATCAACTGATCGCGCGCTGTCGCACGGAGGCTCGACGGCTGCCCTTCGCTGGAGTCGTCCGGGTGCTCGAGGAGGGCTGTCCGGCCGCGGTGCCGGTGGGTCATCAGGGACCGCCGCGCGAGGAGGCTTTGCGCTTCCGTCTCAACGTCTCGCTCGGTTTCAGCGCCAGCGATATCACCCAGATCGAGGCGGTGGAAGACGATGGCTCGGGCTTCGTGGGTTTCGAGATCACGACCAACTTCCTCGGCATCGTCGGCACCGACTCGCCGCTGCCGGCGTACTACACCGACGAGATCCTCGCCGATGACGCCGAGCCGGGGCCGGTCACCACCTTTCTCGACTGCTTCCACCATCGCCTGCTCTCGCTCACCGCCCGCGGATTGAGCAAATACCGGCATGCCGCGTCCTACCGCTGGTCCGGGCAGGATGCCATCTCGCGCGACTTGCGTCTGCTCGCTGGGGACATCGCCGGACGCGACCCGGACCCGCTGAGCGGAGGCGCCCTGGTACGGTTCACGCCGTCGCTCATGCGGCCGATTCGATCGGCCGACGATCTCGAAGCCGTGCTGCGAACGCATTTCGAGGATCTGCCGATCACCCTGATGCCCTGCGTGGCGCGGTGGATCCCCGTGCCTACCGACCAACGTTGTGGTCTGGGTGACAGGAATTCGACCCTCGGCATCGACGTCACCATCGGCGACGAGGTGCTCGACCGCACCTGCACCTACGGGCTGCACATCGGACCGGTGGCACGCGACGTCTTCCAACGGCTGTTGCCGGGGGGCGACCTCCACGCCGAACTACGCACCCTGCTCGAACGGCTCGAGCGCGAAGGCCTCGATTGCCTGCTCACGCTCGAACTCGAACCCGGCGCCGCCCCGGATGTCGTGCTCGACGGCCGCCCCCAGATCGCCGGCAACCGTCTCGGATGGTCCACTTGGCTCGGACGCGATCCCGACACTCCCGCTACCGTCACCATTCTGCTCGAAAGCGCTTGACCATGACCGATGTCGACCTCAAGGCCATGCTGGCCAAACTCAACCCCACCTGCACCCGGGCGCTCGAGGGGGCGGCCGGGGCCTGCGTGTCGCGCGGCAACTACGAGGTGACTTTCGAGCACTTCCTCGCCGCATTGCTCGAGGACCCCGGCAGCGATCTGGTCGCCATCTGCGAGCATTACGACGTCGACATCGGTCGGTTGCAGAAGGCCGTCCAGGACGTGATCGAGCGCGAGAAGACCGGCAACCAGAGCCGGCCGGTGTTCGCGCCGTTGCTGGTCGAATCGCTGCAGGAGGGCTGGGTCATCGCCAGCGTCGAGCACGGGCTCGCGTTGGTGCGCTCCGGCTGCATCTTCCAGGCGATCCTCGCCCGCACCAGCCGCTACTGCGGTGGCGAATACGCGGATATGTGGAGCGACATCTCACGCCATGAACTCGGCAAGACGCTGCTGAGCATCACCGCCGCCTCGGCCGAAGCGGCCACGCCGCTTTCCGGGGTCGACCATGCCGCTGCCGCTGCAGGCGGCGGCACTGCCGCACCAGGAGCCGGTCCGGGTACCGCGTTGGCGCAGTTCTGCATCAATTTCACCCAGCGCGCACGCGACGGCCTGATGGATCCGGTGTTCGGCCGCGACGGCGAGATCCGCCAGATGGTCGACATCCTCTCGCGCCGACGGAAGAACAACCCGATGTGCGTCGGCGAACCAGGCGTCGGCAAGACCGCGGTCATCGAGGGGCTCGCATTGCGCATCGTGGAGGGCGACGTCCCCGACGTCCTGGCCAATGTCGAACTGATCAGCCTCGACATGGGCCTGCTCCAGGCTGGCGCCAGCGTCAAGGGCGAGTTCGAAAAGCGGCTCAAGGCGGTGATTGACGAGATCAAGGCCTCGGTCAAGCCGATCGTCCTGTTCATCGACGAGGCGCATACGCTCATCGGCGCCGGCGGGGCCGCCGGCGGCAGCGACGCAGCGAATCTGCTCAAACCCGAGCTCGCCCGCGGCACCCTCAAAACCGTGGCCGCGACCACCTGGTCGGAGTACAAGAAGTACTTCGAGAAGGACGCCGCGCTGGCTCGCCGCTTCCAGGTCGTCAAGCTCGATGAGCCCGATGTCCCCACCACCACGACCATGCTACGAGGGCTCAAGCAACGCTTCGAGGACGCCCACGGCGTGATCATCCGCGACGACGCGCTGGTCGCCGCGGCCGAGATGGGCAACCGCTACGTGCCCTCACGCCGCCATCCGGACAAGGGCGTCGACCTGATGGATACGGCGGCCGCCCGCGTGAAGGTCTCGTTGGCCAGCAAACCCGGCGAGCTCGAGGATGCCGAGCGCAACATCCAGTCGCTCGAACGCGAACTCGCCGCCGTCGAACGCGATCGCGACAACGGCATGGACGCGCTCGACGAGCGTCTGACCGCGATCGCCGCCGCGATCGAAGCCGGTCGCGAGCGTGAGGCAGAGATCCGGGCGCGCTGGGAGCAGGAGCTCGAGACTGCCAACGCGGCGCTGGACGCGCGCGCCGCGCTCGCGGAGGCGAAGGCCGGGAACGATGAAGCCGCCATCGTCGTCGCCGCCGCCGCATCCAAGCAGGCCCTCGACACCCTCGCCGAGGTCCAGGACGGCGATCCGATCGTCCACGTCGAGGTCACCGCCGACACCGTGGCCCAGGTCATCGCCAGCTGGACCGGCATCCCGCTGGGCAACATGGTACGCGACGAGTCCAAGTCGCTGCTGGCGCTCGAGGACGCGCTCACAGCGCGGGTCAAGGGCCAGGACCACTCCATGGGCTTCATCGCCGAGAGCATCCGCGCCAGCAAGGCTGGACTGACCGCGCCCGAGATGCCGATGGGCGTGTTTTTGCTCGTCGGTCCCTCCGGCACCGGCAAGACCGAGACCGCGTTGACCGTCGCCGACATGCTCTTCGGCGGCGAGCAGTTCATGACCACCCTCAACATGTCGGAGTACATGGAAAAACACAACGTCAGCCGGATGATCGGATCCCCACCCGGCTACGTCGGTTATGGCGAGGGCGGCGTGCTGACCGAGGCCGTGCGTCAACGTCCGTACCAGGTCGTGCTGCTCGACGAGGTCGAAAAGGCCCACCCGGACGTGATGAACCTCTTCTACCAGGTGTTCGACAAGGGCAATCTCTGCGACGGCGACGGCAACGTGGTCGACTTCTCGAATACCGTGTTGTTCCTGACCTCGAACCTCGCCACCGACATCATCACCGAGATGACCCAGGATGGGAAGAAGCCGCCGGTCGAAGAGATCATCGCGGCCATCCGCCCGGTGCTCAATGCCCACTTCAAACCTGCGTTGGTCGCGCGCATGACCCTGGTGCCCTATTACGCGCTCGATCGCGACACGCTCAAACTCATCACCGGTCTGAAGATGGGCAAGGTCGTCAAACGCCTGGCCACGAACCAGAAGATCGCCACCACGGTGGCGGGGGAGGTCTACGACGCGATCGCCGACCGCTGCAAGGAGGTGTCGACCGGTGCGCGCACCATCGACCATATCATCAGCGGCAGCCTGCTGCCGACGCTCGCGAAACAGATCCTCACGCAGCTGACCAGTGAGGACAAGCCGACCACGCTGAGCATCGACATCGATCAAAGCGGCGACTTCCATTACGATTTCGCCTGAGACGAGACCGATGAGCATGGCACGCACACCCTGGTCGACCCCCAGCTGCAACAGAGGCGATCGGATCGGCGCTGACCACGGCCCCGATGCGAGCCGCCGGTGAATCAACGCTGATGACCGGCCAGCGACAGGAATGCAAGTACATCAACCAGACCCGGTTCGGGATCTTCGGGGCCGTGGTCCATCACGGACGTCCGAGGGTCTACGATCTGGCCGTGGTGCTCAAGGCGACCTATGCCATCGCGCCCGGCCAGGAACTCACGCTGATCGATCCGCAGCCGCAGTTCCGCGGCGACGAGTGGAGCGGGGGCGGGGACTACGGGCCCGGGGTCGAGTTCCTCCATGGAGCTGAATTGGGCATGCCGAAGCCGGGCGCCGACCTTCTGCTGCGCGGATCGGCGTACGCACCCGGCGGCAAGCCCTGCGAGCACTGCGAAGTCACCTTCTCCGTTGGCGACTGGCGCAAGTCCGTACTGGTGAGCGGCGACCGGGCGTGGAAGCCCGGCATCCTCTTGAGCAAGGCCGGCGATCCGCAGCCCTTTCGCGTCATGCCGCTGACCTGGTCGCGGGCCTATGGCGGCGCGGGTCATGCCGGCAATCCGGTCGGGCGCGGGCACAAAGACGGCCTGCTGCCCAACCTCGAGTACGCCGATGACCGCATGACGCGCAAGGGCCAGAAAGTGCGCAGCGCCGGCTTCGGCCCGGTCAACCGCTTCTGGCCGCAGCGCAGCGGATTCCAGGGCACCTACGACAAGAGGTACATCGACGAGTTGTGGCCGGCCTGGGCCGACGATTTCGACGCGCGCTATTTCCACGATGCGCCCAGCGACCAGCAACTGCGCCGAGCCTTGCGCGGCGACGAGCAGGTCGGCTTCCGCAACCTGCACCCCGCGTGCCCCGAGTGGGGGGTGCGCCTGCCGGGATTGCGCATCCGGTGCTTCATCGAGGACAGCGATGCCGCAGGCGCGGTGCGCGTGCGCGAAGTGCCGATGCACCTGGATACGTTGTTTGCCGATACCGATGCCGGGCAGCTCGAACTGCTGTGGCGCGGCTGCGTCGAGGTCCGCAGCGAGGACCGCGCCGAGGTCACCAGGATGCTCTTCGCGGAGGAGTTGCTGACCGAGGCGCCGAAGGATCTGGCTTTCTTCGCCACGCAACTGGCCGAAGGCAAGGACCAGTTCGAGCTGATGGAAGCCGAGGTCATGGGACAGGCTGACCCGATCATCGACAAGACGCAGGGGGTGCTCGACCGCTACGGTCTCGACACCGACGTGCGTAAGGAGATGGCCGAGACCGAGCTGGGCTTCCCCATGGCGCTGCTGGCCTGCTTCCCCTTTGACCCCACGGGGCCGTTGCCGCCGGACGCCGCGCACCTGGACCCGCAGTTCGCCGATGCCGCGGCTCGTCTGGAGGCGGCGCTGGAGAAGGGACGCAGCCAGGTCGAGGAACTCGGCTACGACTGGGACAAGCTCACCGCCGGTGGTGACGACGAGGTCGCGCCGCTGGAGCAGATGCACAAGAGTCTGATCGATGGGAAGGAAATGCTGGTCGAACACGACCAGGAGGTGCCACAGCAGTTGGAAGACGCGCTCAAGCGCTTCGAGGAGAACCCCAAGGATCCCTTCGGCCTCAGCGATATGCTCACCGAGATGAAGGGCGCCGGAATGGACCTCGCCCAGGCCGGACCCGAGATCGTGGCCCTTGAGGCGAGCGGCGACTTCTCGGCCTTCCTCGCGGCAATCGCGCCGAACTTCGCCGAGAACGGCAAAGCCAAGGGCTCCGGCGCTGCGAAACACATCAACGAGAAGCTCAAGGAGCAACCCGTTCAGCCGCCGCCCGAACCCGACGAGATGCCGGAGGGCAGTGCGCAGCCCGGCGCGGCGGAGGGCGCCGGAGGGGCATCCGCGCCGTCGGCGGGCAGTGAGGGCGTAGCCACCGCGGATACGCGGGCCGCGGCCGGCGGCGCCGCCGGCCC
>JBEPXK010000124.1:0-9211 GCA_041641915.1 Planctomycetota bacterium | reverse complement strand
GGGTCCTGGTGGCCGGCCAGCCGCAGCAGGGCGGGGATGGCCGCCGGCTGGGCGCTGGCGCCGAGGGCCCGGGCGCAGCCGACTGCCTCGGCAGCATCCGCTGCCTTACCGGCGAAGGCGGTCAGGGCGGCGAGGGCCGTCTCGGCATCGGCCGCCTCGACCTGCTCGACCGCGGCGATGATCTCGCAGAGCCGCGCGGCGTGGCCGAAGCGACGCGCCGCGACGGCGGCGGCCAGCGGCTCGGCCAGGTCGGCTACCGTATCGCTGTCCACCGTGGTCCGGGAGGCCCGGATGTCGTCGTCGCTGTGGCCGGCGGCGAGCGCCAGCTTGCGCACCGTGCGCCAGCCCGCCGCCCGATCGCGCAGCACCAGGGCGGCGGTACCGGCGCTCGGCCAGGCGCCAGCGGTGGCGTCGACGAGATCGGTGATCGAGGCTCCTTCCCCCGCCCGCAGGCGCACCGTCTGGTAACGCGAGTGCAGACCGCCGACATCCTTGGGTGGCTTGATGGGCTGCGAACGCTGGCGCAGATCGAAGGCCTGGATGTGGGAAAAGCCGCGGTAATAGAGGCGGCCGTCGACGATCACCGGACCGACGCAGAAGGTCTGCTCCGGCTCGAAGGTCCCGAGGGAGCGGAAGTCCTGCGGATCGGCATTCCACATCGCCACCGGCAGAGCACCCGAATAGAACAGTCGTCCTTCGCCGGCGAAGAGCCCGACGTAGGACCGCAGCTCCACTGGCGTTGGCGCCTCGGCCAGCACCGAGCCGTCAGCCGGATCGACGCAGATGACCGCGTAGTCCTCCGGCGAGCGAGATTTCGCCTTGCCGGGAGTAAAGCAGGGCAGGTAGAGGCGACCGTCGTAGAAGACCGGTTCGTCGTCGCGCCAGGTCACATAGCGCTTGGGCAGACGCCAGACTTCCCGCGCACCTGCGGCGTCGACGCGGTAGGCTACCATCTGTTTGTCGCCGGTGTCGCGACAGACCAACAGATCACCGGACACCGCGACACTCTGACAGCGCGGGATGCCCCACAACTTCTTTCCGGTGGCGGGGTCGAAGCAGTTGCCGCCGGCGACGATCAGGGTCCGACCGCCGCTGCGCCAGCCCATCAAGGGCGCATGCTTGGGGAACCCGCCGCCACGCCAACGCACGGCACCGGTGGCCGGATCGTAGGCGGTCATGCCGCCCTCGCCGTTGCCGCAGACCAACACCCCGCCGATCAGCGCCGGCGCGCTGACCGGGCCATCGCGATGCTGTTCGCCCGACAACAGAGCCTGGTCGGTCCGCCAGCGGGTCTCGATCATCCGCCCCGTGAGTATCTGGCGCTGCCACAAGGGTTCGCCGGTGGCGGCGTCGACGGCGACCACCAGCCCGGCATTGCCGACGCTGAAGGCGCGCCCATCGGCGACGCAAGGCGTCGACCAGGGCCCCTTGTAACAGGTGAGCGAAGCGCCTTCCCAGTCCACCCGCCACAGGGTCCGACCGGTGGCGGCCTCGAAGGCGTGCAGGACGTCGTCGGCGAGCAGGCTGCAGTAGGCACCCAGGTAGTAGTCGTTGGCGAAGCGGTCGCGCTTCTTGTCTTGAACGCGTTTCAGCCTCCGGGGATCGACCAGGTCGGGATCGCCGAGCTGGTAATAGAGGTAGAGCCGGCCGTCGCTGTAGACCGGCGAGGCACAGCCGGCATCGAATCCCGTCTTGCCATGCGAACCGTCGGAGGCCCCCGCCGGCAGCACGTCCTCGCTCTCCCACAGGTGGGTGGCGTCGGCCGCGGTCATCACGATGGGGTCCGTGGTGGGAGCGACGCTGCCGTCGCGCTCCGGTCCGCGCCACCAGGGCCAGTCGGTCTCCACCGCCGCCAGCGCTCCACAGGTGCTCAGACAGATCAGGACGATCAGGCGCATCGTTGACTCCTCGGTACCTGCTACGGAGGGCCGTGGCGCGAAATGCGCAGGAGCATCAGGCCAATCACGCAGCATCCCTGCGAAGCCGGGATACGCGCTGCACCCAGCCCGGAATCGGGTGATGATCCGGCATGCGTCCATGCGTGCGGATCGCCCTGCTGCTCTGGGATCCGTCCGAGCTTCCGCGCCGCGTCACCGCCGGCGCCGCCGCCTGGGCGCGTGCGGACGGCGGGGTCGTGTGCACGCTGGCGCCGTGCCGACCCCAGCAGGTCCAGCGGCTTGCCGCCGAGGTGGATGGCTTCCTCGTCTTCCATACCGATCCGGTCATGCGCGCTACCCTCGCCGCACACGGTCGCCCGGCCATCGGCGTCTCGGCCCGCCACCGCGAAACGGCGGAGCTGCCCCTGGTCATCGCCGACGGCAGGGCGGCGGGGGCCCTGGCGGCGGCGCATCTGATCGAACGTGGCCTGGAGCGTCTGATCTACGCCGGCGTCGGCGACATCGCCTATGCCCAGGACCGTGGAGCCGGCTTCGCTGCGGCGGCGGCTGCCGCCGGTGTCGCCTGTCAGGTCGTCGAACAGGGGCGGCCCGAACACATCCTGCCCGTCATCCGGGCCGGCAGTGGGCCGGCGGGGATCCTGGCTGCGCATGACGGCCGCGCCCGGCAGCTCCTCGACCGTTGCCTCGACGAGGGCTTGGCGGTCCCCGACGAGGTCGCCCTGCTCGGGGTCGACGATACGCAACTCTTCTGCGAGCTCGCGCCGGTGCCGCTCTCCAGCGTCGACATCGACGGCGAGGCCGTGGGTCGCCACGCCCTGGCAGTACTGGTGGACTGGTGCCGGGTGGGAAGGCGGCCGCCGCCGGTCATCCGCGTACCGCCCACCCGGGTCGTCGCCCGGGCCAGCACCGATTGCCAGCACGCCGGCGACCCGGTGGTCGGCGCCGCGCTGGCCTTCATCCGCCGCCGGGCGCTGCACGGCATCGGCGTCGACGACGTCGCCCAGCACCTCGCCGTGCCGCGGCGGACCCTCGAAGCCGCCCTGCGCAGGCACGGCGGCCGTTCGCCCTACCAACTCATCCTCGACCGGCGTTTCGCCCATGCCTGTGAGGCTCTGCAACTCGACAACGCCACCATTGCGGCCATCGCCAGGCGCTGCGGTTTCGCCGACCAGCGGCAGTTCGCTCGCGCCTTCGCCAAACGCTTCGGCTGCACCCCATCGGCCTATCGTCAATTACATCGGGAGCAGTGAACGGACTGACACGTCTTCGCAGGACAGACAACTTCCGTGGACAGCTTACGGGGCCATCGTGGCGATGTCGTTACGACCCGACTGAGTGCGATAGCGGCGCAATGACACAAGGGCGCTCATTTCAGGGGTGGTCTGTCATTTCGGCGGGCGGGAACTGATAGAGGATGAGGAGTATATGATATGGCTAGCATTGCTGATCAAGGCCCCGAGGTCCCAGGGCAGTCGCTCGACAGTCTTGTCATTGGGCTGCCGACACTGCCTGGCGACTACCTGGATTTTCTGATGAAGAGCAACGGGGGACGCCCGGTTCCGGCTACCTTCGCTGTGGAGGCACACGATGAAGGTGAGTTCGATGTACAGGTGCTCTTCGGTGTGTCCCGTGCTGTGGAAAGCAGTAACATAGGGTGGAATGCGAAGGAATACCGCAGTCTCGTAGATCGCGGGATTGTGCCGGTGGGGTGCACTGATACGGGGGACCTGATCTGTGTCTCCTGCTGCGATGGCGGTGGTGTTGTATTCTTCGATGCGGAGGACGGTGAAACCTATGAGGTAGCACCGAGCTTTGATTGCTTTCTGAGGTCTCTTTACGATGGAGGGTAAAGAGACAAAGGGCGGCCTATGAAATCCGCTGATGCCGGTCCGAAATCTCGCTGAATGCAGGCACCCCGTCTTTGAAGAAAGACAAAGGACGGTCAGAAGCGCCCGGGCGAATCCGGCAAGGAGTGAGCGACCGTTCATTTCAGGGGTAGTCTGTCCTTTTGGCGGGCGATCAGGACGCCCGATCCGGAGCTGGCCGAGGCGCTTGAGCACCATCGCGAGCGCGTCCACGTGGTGCGCCTCGGGCTCAAGGAGGCGTCCTGTCCGATCGCCGGCGTGGTGCACGACTTCGCCGGTATCGGCACCAGCGCGGTGATGCTGCTCGAAGCGCGCCTGCGCGAGCGCCTCGCCGGGCGCGTGCATCCCTGCGTGACGATGCTGATCGAGGGCAGCTGGCACGAGGCGCCGAGCATCCGTCCCGCGTGAGCGGGCGACACCGGCCGCATCGGTGGAGTCGATGCGGCCAACCGGCTCGCCAGCGTTGGTATCAGGAACAGCGGCTGCCCGGGTCACTGGCCTCATCGGGATCCTCGCGGGTGCAGAAGGCGACGACGATGCCGGGGCGCGCGCGTGAGTGTGTTGTGCACCTGGATGTGCCCCGAAAGCGGACTGCCAAGTCATTGCTCGGCAATGAGTTGTGATATTTGCGCCAGTGCTGCGGGCAGCTCGCAGGCAGATTCGTGACAGTGCTTGCACGGGATCGGGCCCGTGGTGCTCGTGGCATTGCTAGCATAGATGTATCCGCATTCCCCACTTGGCGTCGGCGACCAGCCATCTTCCAGTGCCCCCCGCCGAAGCCCGGTAGCCAGGAGATCATCATGCAGCAACCGTGTTCCCGCAGCGACTCCTCGATTTCATGGCGCTCGGTGGGCCGTCACGGCGTGTGCGCGCTCCTCCTGCTGGTCGCCGCGTGCGGTTCGCTGTGGTCGGTCGACTTCGGCGTGCGCGACGTGCCGCTGTTCGAAACCGAGGAGTGGTCTTTCACCGACACCTCGGTCGCCGGCGAGCCGTTCTGGCACTACGGGACGGTGGTGTTCACGCACACGGAGTCGGGCGCCACGCGGACGGTGACGACGTACTATGATGGCGATGACACCTGGCGCTTCCGCTTCCAGGCCCTGCGTCGGGGCGAATGGACCTTCCTGAGTAGCGGCGCCGACCCCGATCAAGCCGGGCACAGCGGCACGGTGCAGGTCATCGATCCGGTCGCGGCCGACAAGCACGGGCCGATCCAGGTCGACGGCGACCGCTGGGTGGTCCAGGAGGCCGACGGCGGCTGGCGCGGGATCTACTATCAAGTATTTCAGAATGGTGCGAGTGACAAGGATGGCAATACCGACTTCCCCGGCCTGAAATTCTTCAGCTATCTGAACAAGACCGAACCGGAACAGATCGCCCAGATCGAGAACCACCTCGATATCGCCGAGGCGCACGGTTTCCCGGCGATCTTCATTTCGGTCGAGACCTGGCGCGATGGCAGCACGGGTCTGCCACGCCTGGATACCTTCCGCCTGTTCGAGCGCCTGCAGGAGCGCATCTGGGCTCGCAATATGCATTTCCACATGTGGATGTGGGGCGACAACGGCGGTGGCGGGGATGTCGTCTTCATGCCGGACCTCTATCGCTATCTGGCTGCCCGTATCGGGGCGCTCGGGTCCTGGTCGGCCGATCGCGGCTATGATACCGGCGGACGGATCGCCACCAGTTCGCAGACCGGAACCAGCCATAGCACCTGGGCCGAGTCCCTGCAGGCCCAGTTGGCGTGGCCCCGGCCTGTGGGCGTGCGCTCGCAATCCAGTCCGTACATGAGCTATATCTCCAATGACATCTTCCAGAACAACCTGTTCGAGGGGGAGTCGCTGGCTGAATACGGCTATCCAGAAGGGCGCCCCCTCGACCCCTACCACATCACCCGCTGGATGTACGATGACCTGGACCTGATCGACCAGCCGCACATCTACATGCGCCGACTCTGGCTCGGCCGCAGCCAACTGACGACCGATGAGACCCTGCACGCCATCTGGGGCTTCATGTTCGGCGGCGGGGCCGCGGCCGATCTCGGTTTCGGCGAAGACGGCCAGCAGGCCTTCACGCGGCCCGAGCGCTTTGTGCACATCCGCAGGTTCCTGGTCGACACCGAACGCTGGCGCCTCGATCTGGAGCCGGTCGACGGCCGCTCCAGCGCCTGGATGCTGAGCAACGCCGCTCGCACCCATACGCTGCTCTACCAGCGGGATACCGGCCAGATTACTGTCGACCTGAGCGACGCGCCGTCTGGCCTGTCGGCCATCGCGGTCAATACCGAAGCGGCGTCCTATACCGAAATCGACCTGGGTGATCTCGGTGGTTCGGATCATATCATCGAGTTGCCGACGACCAGCCATTGGGCCGTGGCCATCGGTGACTTCAATGATGCCTATCGCCTGCGTCACATCGACGCCGGTCCGGACCGCTTCATCCGCGACACCAGCGGTAACGGCTGGGCCGGGGTCGATCTGCAGGCTGTGCCGGACCCGGGGCTGGACGACATCGTGTGGACCTGGGATGGCGGCAGCGCACAGGGGAGCAAGGTGCGTATCGGTCTGCCACTGGGTGAGCACGCGATCACCTGTTCCGGCGTCAATCCCGACGGGCCGGATGCCGAGGACACGATCTACGTGCGTGTGGTCGAGGATGTCGACCCCGGTGTCGTCTACCTGGTTGGAACCTCGCTCGCCATCGAAGGCGAGGCCTTCACCATCGGCGATCCGGTGACGGCGGACAACTCCTGGTCGGTGAAGGCCAGCAGCGACAAGCGTGGCATGGCCACCAGCGCCGGGGCGTTGCTCGACGGCGACAACAGCAACGACATCCCCACCGCGTGGCCGGATGCCCGCAATGCATCGGTGATCCTGGATGTCGCCAACGACCGCAGCCTGCAGGTCTACGCACGGCTGTTCGGTACACCTGCCGAACGCAATTTCATGGTCGGACTCGACGGCAGCCTCCACGGCTACGGCCCCACGGTCGGTACCTTCCGCGAGTATTGGCATTGGTTCTCCATCGGCGGGCCGCTCGAGCTGCCCCGCGGCAGGCATTCGCTGGATGTGCGGCATCGTTGGAAGATGGATCTCGATCGACTGGTGCTTGGCGAACCGGGTGCGTGGCCCCGACTGGCGGGCGCAGGGGCGATCACGCTCACCGACGAGGACGGCCCGGGGGCGGTCCGGGCGATGATCATGCAGAACCTCGGCGACGCGGTGTGGGATTGCGTCCCGGCGGGGACGGTCAGCTATCCCGACGGGAATACGCGCATCGACCATCTCGATCCGACTGACGACCATACCTTGACGCCGGTTGGTGGTGGCTCCGGTTGACCGGTGGGTGGAACGACATGCCGTGAGGTGCGGGGCCCGGTGCCGGCTCTGAGGCTGCCTTGTCGGCGGTTCTACCGCTGATCAACAGTATGGGCTGGAGGACGGCGCCGGCGCCGGGGCCGCACAGCCGGCGTCGCACACACGCCGCAGTCGTTTGATAGATCAAACACGGAATCGGCGTATGCCGCCGCCGCACGCGATAGAATACCAAGTCGGATGCCGTGATGGACCGACGTCGCTTGTTGTCACAGCCGATCCTGCAGTCCTCCGGCATGGCCGGGGGACATCGGTCGGCCGGCGACAGGCGAGCCGTCTGCCCGCACCCCTCACGCGCCCTCGCCAACCAGGAGATCACCATGCAGCACACCCGTTCCACCAGCGCTGTTCCCCGCCCACCGTGTGCAGTCGCCAGCGTGGCGGTCCTCATCCTCCTGGGCGTCGTGGGCGGCTCGCTTGGCGCGGTCGATTTCGGCACGCGCAGCATGCCGCTGTTCGAGACCGAGGAGTGGTCCTTCACCGACACATCGGTTTCCGGCGAGCCGTTCTGGCACTACGGGACGGTGGTGTTCACGCACACGGATTCGGGCGACACGCGCACGGTCACCACCTTCTACGATGGCGGCGACAGCTGGCGCTTCCGTTTCTTCGCCGAGCGCCAGGGCGAGTGGACCTTCGTCTCCAGCGGCGACGACCCCGATCAGGCCGGTCACTCCGGCAGCGTCACGGTCGGCGAGCCCGCCACCGCCGGCAAGCTCGGTCCCATCGTCCCGCACGGTGACCGCTACGTGCGGCGCGACGCGCAGGGCGGTCTACGCGCCGCCTGGCTGCAGGTCTTCCAGAACGGTGGGAGCTATTCGGACGCCGGCAGCGAGCGGGCCGGCCTGCGGCTCGATCACTACATGGGCCTGAGCGTGAGCGAACGCAACGCCATGCTCGACGAGCACCTCGACCTGGCCGAGCAGCACGGTTGCACGGGCATCTTCATGCTCATCGACAATTGGGATGATGGCACTGGTGTGCCGAGTCTCGACCGTTTTCGGTTGTTCGATTGGTTGATCGAACGTGTCTGGTCCCGCAACCTGCACCTCCACACCTGGATGTGGTCCGAGAACAACCAGTTCTGGCTCGATCTCGAATTCCACCGCTACATGGGTGCACGCGCCGCGACGATCGGCAGCTGGTCGGCCGACCCGACGTGGGACACCTCGGGTCCGGACGGCGACATGCCGCTGCAGATGTATGACCGGGGACATCCGGAGTGGGTCGAGCACCTGCACGACGCTTTCCCGTACCACAAGATGCTCGGCGTGCGCTCCAACGCCAACCGCTACCACAGCTACATCTCCAACGACCTCACCGGCAGCCAGCTCAACGATGGCAAGGCCATCGAAGGCTATCCCAACGGGCGACCCCAGGATCCCTACCACGTCACCCGTTGGATGTTCGACGTGCTGCCGCTCGACGAGATGCCGCATTTCTACATGGAACGCCACTGGCTGGGGCGCAGTTGGAATGCCGACGAGACCGTGCGCGCCTTCTGGGAGTTCACCCTGGGCGGCGGCGCTCCCTCGGTCTGGGGCTATGGCGACGACGACGCCGTCCCCTACCCGGGATTCGAACGCATGGCTGCCGTGAACTCCTTCCTGCTCGGGACCGAGCGTTGGCGACTGGACCTGCGGGCCGTCGATGGCCTGTCCAGCGCCCACATGATGGCCAATCCCGGCCTGAGCGAGATCCTGCTCTACCAGCGTGATACCGACCAGATCACCATCGACCTCAGCGGTTCGCCCGCTGGTTTGCCGGTGGTGGCGTTGGATACCGAATCGCTGAGTTACGAGGAACTCGACCTGGGCACCGCCGGCGGCGGCAGCCACACCATCGAGCTGCCCGCGGTGAGCCACTGGGCCGTGGCCATCGGCCATTTCAGCGACGCCTACCGCGTCCGCCGGATCGACGCCGGGCCGGACCAGTTCATCCGTGACGCCAGCGGCAACGGCTGGGCCGGGGTCGATCTGCAAGCGATCCCCGACCCGGGCATCACCGGCGTGACGTGGAGTTGGAGTGGCGGCAGCGCCAGTGGTACGAGCGTGCGGCTCGACCTGCCCCTGGG
>JBEPXK010000123.1:0-9264 GCA_041641915.1 Planctomycetota bacterium | reverse complement strand
GGTTTCGCCTTCGGGCTTGATGTAGCTGCGGCTGCCGCCCAGACGCGGCGCACCGAAGAACGGGGTGTGATCCTCGCTCTGGGGCGGTTTGCGCATCTTCGACTTCGACAACCGGCTGCCGGTATGCCGTTGGCTGGCATCCCCCGGGTCTGGACGCGGACGGTCGTTCACATGCAACTCCACGAATGCAGGTCTCTTCGAACGCGGAGACGTTTGGGCGAGGGCCATCATACACGCTGCTGTCGCCATTGGAAGCCCGGCCCGGACAGGCCTCACGCCTCGGCGGGGCGGCGTTCAGACCCCGGGCAGCACGAAGAGTATGTCGCCCTGATCCACGCGGCGGTACCAGGCCCGCCAATGTTCGCCGGCGGTGGTTGCGAGCTCGAGGAAGCCCTGGTCGTGGCCGGTGATCAGGTTGTGCAGCTCCTGCGGCCGCTGCAGGCGGGCGCTGAGCATGGCCAATACCCCGGCGCCGGGCTGGATCGCGCTCACGTCCAGGCCGCAGAGCGCCTTCATCGCATCGTTGACCAGCAGCGGACGGCCGTCGTGATCGAGCAACAGCAGCGCCAGTGGCATCGCCACCAACAGCGAGAGCAGGACCTCGGCGGCGTAGTCGGGGGTGAGCACGGCCGAAGACTCCGATTCCTCGTGCGCCGCTAGCGGCACGCGCGTTGGGGGCGGGTGGCGCTGCGTGTGCTCCTCGAGCGCTGCGGTGTCGGGCGCGGGGCGCTGGTTGTCCGGGTCCTCGATCAGCAGGCTGCTCAGGCCGATGGTGACCAGGTCGCCCGGGGCCAGCTCGCGTGCCTCGCCGATGCGTTGGCCGTTGACCCAGGTGCCGTTGCTGCTGCCGAGGTCCTCGACCACCAACCGGTCATCCTGGGCGACGAAGCGGGCGTGGCGGCGGCTGGCGAGCGAGTCGGTCAGCGCGATGCCGTCGTCACCGGGATGGCGGCCGAACACCGTCGCGCTGTCCACGGCGAGCTCGAAACGGTGCCCGCGTAGCTGGCCCTGCACGCAGTACAGCTGCGGCAGGCTCATGGCGCCCCCGGCGGCGGTCCGGCGAGCACTTCGGTCACCAGGCGCCCGAGCGCCGCGGGCGAGAACGGCTTGTTGACATAGGCGCTGGCGCCCAACGCGAGACCGCGGTTGTGGTCCTCGTCGGTGCCCTTGGCGGTCAGGAACACCACCCGGGTGTGCAGCCGGCCTTGCTCGGCGTGCAGACGTTCGACCACCTCGAAGCCGTTGAGCCCCGGCATGACCACGTCGATGAAGGCGAGGTCGAAGACAGTGTTCGCGAGCGCGGTGTGGGCTTCGATGCCGTTGCGCGCGGTGCAGACCTCGTGTCCTTCGCGGTGCAGGGCGAAGGAGAGCGATCGCAGGATGAACGGCTCGTCGTCGGCGACCAGGATGCGGCTCATCGCGTCTCCGGTTCAGGTCAGGCTGCTGGAGGGGACGTCGGTCTCCAGCTCAGCGGAACGGGGGGGATGGCTCTCGCCGGTGAAGCGCGGGATGGTGAACTCGAAGCGGGCGCCGCCGAGGCGCCGGGCCGAGCGGCAGGCCAGCGCCCCGCCGTGGTGGCGGATGATCTGACGGCTGATGGCCAGGCCGAGCCCGGTGCCCGCCGGAGCGGATTCGCCGACGCGTTGGTCACGCCGGGCGTAGAACTCGAAGATCGTCTCGCGGTCCTCCGGGGGCACGCCCGGCCCGTCGTCCTCCACCGCCACCGTCAGGTCCTGCGCGTCGCCCTGCAGTTCGACGCGCACCGGGCTGCCCGGCCGGCCGAATTTGAGCGCGTTGGAGAGCAGGTTGACCACCACCTGCTTGAGCCGGTCGCGGTCGGCGAAGACCGCGCAGGTCGCCATCGCGCTCTGCCAGATCAGCTCGGTCTCGAGCGTGCGCGCCTGCGGGCGCATCAGTTCGATGCATTCGCGCAGCAGGGCGACGGCGTCGTGTTCGCTCGGCTGCCAGGCCAGCCGGCCGCTCTCGATATGCGCCAGATCGAGCAGGTCGCTGATCAGGCGCGACAGGCGTTCGCTCTCGGTGAGGATGATGGTGAGGAACTCCTCGCGCTCGCCAGGTTCGGTGTCCGGGTAGCTGAGGAGCAGCTCGCTGTAGCTGCGGATGCTGGTCAGCGGGCTGCGCAGCTCGTGGCTGACCGCGTTGAGCCAGTGGCGCTTGAGCCGGTCTTGACGCTGCAGGCGCTGGGAGTGGTCCTTGACCTGACGGTTCTGCAACCGGACCTCGAGCTCGAGCATGCGTTCATTGGTGATGTCGGTTTCGACGAGGATCAGCCCGCGGGCGCGGCCGTCGGCCTCGAGCCACGGGGCCACGATTACCTGGACCGAGCGGTTGGTCGACAGCAGGCGCTGCTCGAGCATCACCGGCTCGAAACGGAGCAGGCAGCGCTGGAGCGCCTGGTCGATCGCCGGATCGCGGCGGTGCCGGATGGTGCGGCAGATGTCCTTGCCCGCCAGCCGCTCGCCGTAGCGGGTGCGGGTGGCGCGGTTGGCGTGGCGGATGGTCCCATCGAGCTCGAGGACCAGCACGCTGGCGTCGACGGTGTCGAGCGCGGCGCGCCAGGCGGCGGCGGGGTCGGGTTCGGCCGGTTCGGCCTGGCTCAGGCGGTCGCTGTCGCGCACCACGACCACCCGGGTACCGGAGAGCTCCTCGCCCAGCGGCTCGATATCCAGCTGCGCGCGCAATATGGCGCCGTCGCGGCGACGCAGCGCGACCGGCTCCGCTGGCAGGGGTCTGGCGGCGGAGTCCGAATGGAGCAGGTCGCCCAGCGCGCGGCGGCCGATGACCTCTTCGGCGCTGTAGCCGAGCAGGCGCCTGGCACCACGATACCAGGCGACGATACGCTCGTCGGCGTCGATGAGGAAGACGCCGATATCCGGCAGGGCATCGAGAACGCTGTGGGCCAGGCTATGCGACATGGGGGAGCAGACGACGGGACGGACGTGACGGACGGGCGCCATGACCATAGACGCGCCGGGCGGTGGGCAAACCGGCAAAGGCGGTGTGCGGCGTGCGTCCACCACGCGCCTCAGCCGGCGGGGCATGCTTGCGCGCTGATGGCCGTGGCCGCATGCTGCGGGCGATATGCCGATCGGAAACCGGACCGTGCGGCTCGTTGTCGCGCTCGTCGTGCTCGCTGTGCTCGGCGGCGCGGTGGGCGTCTTCGCCTGGGCCTGGAGGCCGCTCGAGCGCGCAGCCGCGCCGTGGCGCGCACACATCGCCGGTGGCGTCGATGGCGATGCTGACCCCTTGCTGATCCTGCGCGAGCGGCTGGCCCGGCTCAACGCGCGCAACGTGGTCCTGCGGCGTCGGTTGCGCGAGTACGAAGACCTCTCCCGGCGGCTGGGCCCCGGCAGCGCCGGCGCCCAGATCGTGGCCGCGAAGGTCTTGGGGCGGGCCCGGATCGTCGCCCGCAGCCTGCGCCGGAACCGCTGCCATGTGACCATCGACGCCGGGGTGATGGATGGCGTGGTGGCCGGTCTGCCGGTGGTCGTTGGCGAGAGTCTGGTCGGTGTGGTCGAGGGCGAGCAGGCGGGTACCTCGCTGGTCCAGCTGGTCACCGATCGCCACAGCCGCGTTCCGGCCTCGCTGGTGCTCGCCGACGAGGAGGGTCGGCCGGTGGGCGAGGTGCTGGGCGTCTGCGCCGGGACCGGTTCGCGCGACACCATGCAGCTGCTGTTCGTGGAGGATCGCGAGGGCCTGGAGGTGCGCCCCGGTCTCGACGTGGTCACCGCGCCGGGGCGGGGCCAGGTTCCGCCCGGGCTGGTGCTCGGCGTGGTCAGCAGCGCCGCACGCGAACCACACAGCGATCACTGGTCGATCGAACTGCGCCCGCTGCGCGACCCAACCCGACGTGCGACCGTGCTGGTCCTGCGCGGGGCACGCATCCTGCCGCCGGAGGCAGGCACGCTGGCCGAGCCGCCGGGGCCGTGAGCGGTGGTCGGCCCCCGGCGCTCGCCGCCGAGCCTTGCCACGCCGCGGCCCCGGTCGTAGACTCGCAACATGTCCATCCGCCCTCGTCCGTCCGTCCTCTTCCTGATCGGTGTGCTGTGCCTGGGCGCCGCCCCCCGGCTGCGTGCATCCGAACGCCCTGCTGGCCTGGCCGATGTGCTGCCGCCGGAGCTGGCGGCCGAAGCCGAGATCGTGGTCCGGATCGACGACCCCGAATGGTTGGTGGCCAAGACCGATGCGCTGATCGGCTCGGTCGGCGGGCGCATCGCCTTCCTGCGCACCCTCATCGCCGAGGGCTTGTTCCACAGTGGTCAGCTCGCGGGCGTCGACCTCGGCCGTCCGGCGCTGCTGGCCTACCGCGGCGGCGACGCGCCCCTGATGGCGATCATCCCGGTGCGCGATCGGCGCGCCTTCCTCAAGTCCTTCGGCAAGGCCCGGCTGCTCGACAACCAGATGGTGCGGATCAACGAGCTCAACGGCACCATCGTCTACAGCCAGAACACCATGCAGGGCCTGTGGGAGTACCGCCTGTTGGTGCGCGAGCGCTATGCCTGCCTCGCCCGCACCGCCGAGGAGTGCCAGCTGCTGTCGCAGGTCGAGCTCGAGGTGCGGGATCCGGCGGTGCCGCTCGCCTTCGTCTCGCGCGGACCCACCATCCTGCAGCTGTTCGCCGGCCGGTTCGGCACACTCAAGCGGCTCGCGATCGAGATGGGGCTGTTCACCCACCCGCTGCAGCATTTCATGCTCGAGCACTGGTGCGGCAACATCGACCAGATCGAGAGCGTCAGCGGACGGATCCTGATCGCCGAGGACAGCATCGCCTTACCGCAGGTCTTCGTCCGCGGCCGGGCCGAGACGCCCCTGGCCTTCTGGATCGGTCGCCAGCACAACCGCGCCAGTCGCCTGCTGCCGGTGGTCGCCCGGCGCGACGATCTCTTCAACCTCCACGGTTCGATCCAGTGGCAGGGCGAGCTCGAGGATTTCGGCCGCCACCTGCTCGAGCGCCTTGCGGGCGAGGTGCCGCCGACGGCAGAAGGGGCCGAACCGGTGCTCGATCAGGAGCGCGAGGCCGCGATCCGCAGCTACTTCGGTCTGCTCGACCGTCGTGGCGCCTTCGCCTGCGCCTGGGAGATGCAGGACACGGCGGGCGGCTCGCCCATGCTGGCTTTGCGTATGGCCTGCGAACAACAGCTGCCGCACGATTTCCTGCGCGGACAACGCGCACTCGACCAGCTCTTCGCCGCCGTTGGCCAGCATCGGGTCGGGAGCCTCGGCACGTTGGCCGGCAAGGTGAGCTACCGGCGACCGGTCGCCGCATCCGATGTGGAGGGGGCCGAGATACTGAAGGTCGCGCATGAGCGCCATCTGCTCGCGGCGTTCGCGGCCCAACCGGCTGCGGCCAGCGTGGCGGCTACCACCATGGGCACCATCCTGGCCGAGGACCGTTCGCCGCACGGCGCGCCGGGAATCGCGGTTCTGCGCCTGCATCTGGACGCCGTCCTCGCCCGCCTGGGCGCGATGCACGGCGGCCCCGACCGCGACGGCGGACTCGATCTGGATATAGCCGCGCGCATGGTCTCCGGGCAGGACCTGCTGATCGAGTCGCGCGTGCCGCTCGAAAAGGTTAACGCGTTGCTGCGCAGCACCACCTTCGTGGTCGACCAGCCCCCGCCCGAGGACGACGAGCGGCGTTGAGCGCGCCACGCCTTCCGGCCTTTGCACGGGTTTTGACTGGCCTGCGCGCCGCGCTGCCTAGGCTCCGCCGCCGCATGCCACCTGAACTCAAGCGAGGTTGACCATGACCGTACGCAAAGTCGCGATGCTCACCGCCGGCGGCCTGGCCCCGTGCCTGTCCAGCGCCGTTGCCGGATTGATCGAACGCTACACCGAGATCGCCCCCGAAGTCGAGATGATCTGCTATCTCGGCGGCTACAAGGGCCTGCTCAAGAGCGAGTACATCGAGGTGACGCCCGATATGCGCTCGAAGGCCCATCTGCTGCACCAGCATGGCGGCAGCGCCTGCGGTAACAGCCGGGTCAAGCTGACCAATGTCGACGACTGTCTCAAGCGCGGGCTGATCGAAGCGGGCCAGGATCCGCTCAAGATCGCCGCCCAGCGGCTGACCGAGCACGGCGTCGACGTGCTGCACACCGTCGGTGGTGACGACACCAACACCACCGCCGCCGACCTCGCCGCCTATCTCGAGCAGAACGATTACCAGCTGACCGTGGTCGGCCTGCCCAAGACCATCGACAACGACGTGGTGCCGATCCGTCAGAGCCTCGGCGCCTGGACCGCGGCCGAGCAGGGCGCGCGGTACTTCTCCAACGTGGTCGCCGAGCACAGCGCCAACCCCCGCATGCTCATCGTCCACGAGGTCATGGGGCGGCATTGCGGCTGGCTGACCGCCGCCACCGCCGACAAGTACCGCGAGATGCTCTACAGCAAGCCCTTTTGCCCGGGCTTCCCCTTCGACGAGGAGGAGCACGAGGTCCACGCCGTCTACGTGCCGGAGATGACCATCGACCTCGAGGCCGAAGCCGAGCGTCTGCGCAAGGTCATGGACGACATTGATTGCGTGAACATCTTCCTCGCCGAGGGCGCGGGCGTCGAAGAGATCGTCGCCCAGCTCGAGGCCAACGGCGAAGAGGTTCCGCGCGATGCCTTCGGCCACGTCAAGCTCGACGTGGTCAACCCCGGTCAGTACTTCGCCCAGCAGTTCGGCAAGCGTATCGGGGCCGAGAAGACCCTGGTGCAGAAGTCGGGCTACTTCAGCCGCAGCGCCCCGGCCAACGCCGACGACCTGCGCCTGATCAAAAGCTGCACCGACTTCGCCGTGGACTGCGCCCTGCGCCGCGAAGGCGGGGTCATCGGCCACGACGAGGATCAGGGTTTCCGCCTGCGCGCGATCGAATTCGACCGCATCAAGGGCGGCAAGCCCTTCGACATCGACCAGGAATGGTTCGACCAACTCCTCAAAGCCATCGGCCAGCCGAAGGGGGCCAAAGCGACAGCACACGGCTGAAAGCCGTGTGCTGAGGCGGCCCCAGTGGGGCCGCCGGCGCTTTGGCCCGCCGTCGATGGGCAGGGCCCCATCGTCGGCGCCGGGTGTGCGGAGGCGGGGACATGTTCCCCGCCGGCATTCACCAGCACGCTCGCACGCGACCGCACACGGCTGAAAGCCGTGTGCTGAGGCGGCCCCAGTGGGGCCGCCGGCGCATTGGCCCGCCGTCGATGGGCAGGGCCCCATCGTCGGCGCCGGGCGCTCAGTCCGGGGTGTGCTTCCGCAGCAGGCTCCGCGCGAAGCGGCGCATGCGCAGATAGCGGTTGAGGTGGCGGCCGATGCCGTGGAAGTGGACGATCGGCGCGTCCGGATCGGCCTTGCGGTGGGTCGGGTCGCGGCGGGGGAACCACATCTGGCGGTCGATGCGGCAGACGGGGATCGCGCCGCGGAGCATCGCCGCGTTGAGACCCGGCTGGTCAAAACCGGGGCCCGGTACATCGGCGCAGTCGATCAGGATCTGTTCCCAGGCCGCCAGCCAGTCGGCCAGGCGCGCGCCGGGGGCGCACCAGAAGCCGGAGTTGATCCCCGGGGTGGTCTCACCGTGCGCGGCGCGTTCCTCCGGGCTGAGGCAGCGGGCGCACATCCCGTGGCCGATCGGATGGCACAGGTCGTCACAGGCGAGCAGGGCGTCTTCGGCCTGGCAGCGATCGAGGAAGGGCGCGACCGGAGCGCGGACGACGATGTCGCTGTCGAGAAACAGCACCCGGTCGTAGGCGGCGAAGTCGATCCAGCGCGCGGCGTGGAGCTTCATCCACTTCGGTTGGGCCCGGTCGGCGGGATCGTCGACCACGATGCATTGCGCCGCCCCGGGCATCCGCCCCGGGCGATCGGTGAACACCCGGATCTCACCGGTGAACCCGCCGGGGCCGCGCAGGCACCGGATGGCGGTGGCGGCGGCCCAGCGGAAGCGGCGCTTGCCGGCGGCGACGAGGTAGGCGAGGTCCATGCGCGTGCGAGTATGCGCCCGGCGCCGCGGCGTCCACCCGCGCCCCGGCGATTGCCGGCCGGGCTTTCCGTTCTAGCGTAGCGCGCATGCGCGTGGCCTGGGTCCAGTTCTTCGACTTCCCCTCGCCCAAGGCCCACGCGATGCAGATCCTGCAGAGCGCCGCCGCGCTCGCGCGCGAGGGGGTCGGGGTGTGGTGTTTCCCCAAGCGCCGCGCGCCGGGTGCGAGCGCCGCGATCCTGCGCGAGACCTTCGCGATCGAAGCCCCGGCGCAGCTGCATATCGAGCCGGTGCCGACGACGATCAAGGCCCTGTGTTCGCTGCGCTACCGTCGCCGGCTGCTGCGCTTCGCGCGCGGCGGCGACCGCCCGGTGTTCGTCGCCCGCCAGCTGCGTCACGCGTTGTGGCTCGATCGCCAGCGTCGCCGGCGTGGACTCGACTGCCGCCTGGTCTACGAATTCCACAATCTCGAACACCGCCTGCGCGCCGAGGCCGGCGATTCCCCCGGCGCTGCGCGGTTGCGCGCGCAGGAGCTGGCCGTCTGTCGCCGGGCCGATGCGCTGATCGCGATCGGTGAGCCGCTGGCCGACGATCTGCGCGAGCTGCTCGACGACGGCCCGCCGGTGCACGTGCTGCCCGACGGGGTCGATCTGGAGCGCTTCGGCGCGATCACCCCGCCGCCGCCGATCGCCGACCGACTCCGTCTGGTCTACGCTGGCAGTCTGTATCCCGAGAAGGGCGCGGACCGCCTGCTCGATTGCCTCGCCGCCTGTCCGAGTGAGGTCGAGCTGACGGTGGTCGGCGGTAATGCGCCGGCGGATCTGGCGCGGATGCGTCAGCGGGCTGCGGCCGATCCGACCCTGCGCGATCGGGTGCGTTTCACCGGCCGGGTGCCCCCGGCGCGGGTGCCGGAGCACCTGGCCGCGGCGGATGCGATCCTGATCCCGGCCGGTCCCGGCCTGCACTCGCGGCGTTACACCTCGCCGCTGAAGCTGTTCGAAAGCATGGCCGCGGGGCTGCCGGTGATCGCGCCGCCGACCCCGGCGATCGCCAGCGTGCTGGTCGATGGACAGACGGGCCTGCTCGCCCCCGGCGAGAGCGGCGCCGATCTGGCGGTGGCCGTGCGCCGGTTGTTGGCCGATCGCGCCGCGGCCGCGGCGATCGGCCGTCGCTCCCGGGCCGCGGCCGCGACCTACAGCTGGCAGGCGCGCGGCCGGTCCCTGGCGGCCTTTCTGCGCACGTTGTGAGCGCCGCCTCTGCTGGCGCTCAGCCGTCTGCGAGCGCCAGC
>JBEPXK010000122.1:0-9293 GCA_041641915.1 Planctomycetota bacterium | reverse complement strand
TAGCAGCCCTCGGGTCCCAGGCAGCGATCCAACAATTCCGCGGCCAGCACGTTGGCCCGGGCGCACGCCGCGGCATCGGCCAGGCGCGCCGGATCCTGCTCGATCCAGGGGCCCGGCACCAGATCGCCGCCGCACTGCGCGCACATCCCGGTGATCGCCGCCGGCGTGACTTCGAGATGGAATTGCAGGCCGACCACGCGTTGCTCCCACACGAAACCCTGGTTGACGCAGGCGTCGCTGTGCGCCAGGCGCTCGGCGCCGGGCGGCAAAGCGAAGGTCTCGCCGTGCCAGTGGAAGGCGGGGCAGCGTGGCGGCAGGCCCAGGGCCAGACCAGCCGGATCGGCGCTGATGTCGAACCAACCGATCTCCGTGTGCTCCTGCCGTGTGACCGACGCGCCGAGCGCGGCGGCCAACAACTGCGCCCCCAGGCAGATGCCGAGGATCTGTCGCCGCTGCCCGAGCTGTTCGCACAGGAAAGCCAATTCGCCTTCCAACCAGGGGTGCAGCACCTGATCCCCGACACCCATCGGCCCGCCGAGCACCACCAGCCGATCCGCCGGTTCCAGGCGCGGTAGCTCGCCGCGGTCGACCCGCCAGGTCTGCAGCGCGATTCCGCGCGCCGCCGCCCACCGCGCGATCATCGCCGGGCCTTCGAACGGGACATGCATCAGGCAATGTAGCGTCATTTCTGCACCTCGCGCGCCGCGGTCGCCTCAGTCCAAGCCGGTGGCGATGGCGTCGAGCAGCGTCGCGTCGCAGATCTCGATCCGTGGCCCGTGAACGACGATGCAGCCGTCTTCCTCGAGCCGCTTGAGCGTGCGGCTGAGCGTCTCCGCCTTGGTGCCGAGCAGATTCGCCAGCACCGCCTTGGCCACGTCAAGTTCCACCGCCCCGTTGCGCTGGGCGCTGATCAGATGGTGCGCCAGGCGCGTGCGTACATCCTTGAGCGCGAGGTCATCGATCATGCCGACGAATCTGCGCAGACGCTTGGCCAGCAGCGCGAGCATGTCGAGCAACAAGACGGGATTGCCCTCGCCCAGACGCACGAACTGGTCGCGCGGGATCCACAGGCTGGCCACCGCGCCGACCGCCTGCGCGCCGGCGGGGTACCGGCCGCCCTGGAACACCGGCACCTCGCCGATGAGCTCGCCGGGTCCGAAGACGTGCAGGATCTGCTCGCGCCCGTTGGGGGCCAGCCGCGCAATTCGCACGCGACCGGTCTCGACCACGTGGAAGCCGGCCGCAGGCTCGTCCTGACGGAACAGCGTCGCGCCAGCGGGGAAATGCCGCGGTTCGATCACCCCGGCCAACGCCGCGAGATCTGCGGGCGGCAACTCGCCGAGCAGGCAGCCGCAAGCGATGAGACGTTCGGCGAGTTGGGTCGCGTCCATCGTCGGCAGGGTAGCCGCGGACGGAAGCTGGGCCAGCCCGGAGGACTTGACCCAGATCAAGGACACCGGCACGTCGCGCCTGCATCATCCGCCACCGTCGCGCAACCGGAGCCACCGCCCACCGACGCTTGACCCAGATCAAGGCATCCAGACCCGCGACCGCTTAGCATACCGCCATCACGAGCCCGAACCGGGAAGGAGCTGGCCATGAAGCGCACCATCATCGAGATCGACGCCGAGCAGTGCAACGGATGCCGCAAGTGCGTGGACGCCTGCCACGAAGGGGCGATCCAGATGGTCGACGGCAAGGCCCGTCTGATCTCCGACATCTATTGCGACGGCCTGGGCGATTGCATCGGCGAATGCCCGACCGGCGCGATCACCAAGGTCGAGCGTGAAGCCGATGCCTATGACCAGGCCGCGGTCGATCGCCACCTGCGCGAGCAGGGCCGCGCACCGGCACCGAGCCAGCCGGCCGCCAAGCCGGCACACGGCGGCTGCCCCGGCGCGGCCATGCGGCAGATGTCGCGGCCGGCTCCGCAGCCGCAGCGCGACGCCGAGCAGACCCCTGCCGCGCAGCAGAGCCAGCTCGGCCACTGGCCGGTCCAGCTGCGCCTGGTTCCGCCCAACGCCCCCTTCCTCGACGGCGCCGACCTGCTCATCTGCGCCGACTGCGTGCCCTTCACCCTCGCTGATTTTCACGAACGTTACCTGCGCGACCGGGTGGTGGTGACCGCCTGCCCCAAGCTCGATCCAGCCGATATCAACGCCGCGCGGATCGAAGCGATCATGCAGCACAGTGGCGTACGCAGCGTGACCGTCCTGCGAATGGAGGTCCCCTGCTGCGGCGGCCTGGCCCAACAGACCGTCGCGGCTTGGAAACGTCACGCCCCGCAGATACCGTGCGAGGTCCACACTGTGGGCATCCAGGGCGGGATCGACAAGCAGACCATGGTCTGCGCCTGAACCACGAACCCATCACGACCGACCATCACCGCGAGAAAGGAAACCCCACTCATGTCCATGTTCTGCTATCAGTGCGAACAGACCGCGAAGAGCACCGCCTGCACCGTCCACGGCGTCTGCGGCAAGGATCCGGAGACGGCAGCCTTGCAGGACCTGCTGGTCCACGCCACCAAGGGCATCGCCCAGTACGCCGCCCGCGCCGCCGAGCTCGGGGTCCACGACCGCCTGGTCGACCGCGCGATCATCGAGAATCTGTTCGCGACGGTGACCAACGTCGACTTCGACCCGGCCCGGATCGAACAGCACATCCGCGCCAGCGCCCGCTTCAAGTCCAAGGCCAAGGCCACCTACGAGGAAGCGGCCAGCGCCTCCGGCAAGCCGGTGCACAACCCCGACGGCCCCGCGACCTGGGAGCCTGCCCCCGACCACGACGGTCTGCTGCAGCAGGCTCATGCGGTGAGCATCGCCAAGGAGATCGATGCGGACGGGCCGACCGTCGCCGGGCTCAAGGAACTGATCACCTACGGCCTCAAGGGTGCCGCCGCGTACGCCGATCACGCCCGGGTGCTGGGCCACGAAGACGAATCCATCTACACCCGTTTCGCCGCGACGCTCGACTTCCTCACCAAGGATGGACACAGCAGCGAGGACTTCTTGGCCCAGGTGCTGGCCACCGGCAAGCTCAACCTCGATGTCATGGCCCTGCTCGACGCCGCCAACACCGGCGCCTATGGCACCCCCGAGCCGACCCGCGTGCGCACCACGCCGGTCGCGGGCAAGTGCATCCTGGTCTCCGGCCACGACCTCAAGGACCTCGAGCTGCTTCTGCAGCAGACCGAGGGCACCGGGATCAACATCTACACCCACTCGGAGATGCTCCCGGCCCACGGCTACCCGCAGCTGAACAAATACGACCATCTGGTCGGCAACTACGGCGGCGCCTGGCAGGACCAGCAGCAGGAGTTCCCCGAGTTCCCCGGCGCGATCCTGTTCACCACCAACTGCATCCAGAAGCCGGCGATGACCTACCAGGAGCGCCTGTTCACCACCGGGCTGGTCGCCTGGCCCGACGTGCAGCACATCGGCGAAGACAAAGACTTCACCCCGGTGATCGAGGCGGCCAAGGCGGCGCCTGGTTTCGCCGAAGATGCGCCCGAGCACTGGATCACCGTCGGCTTCGGTCACGGCGCGCTGATGCAGGCCGCACCCGCGGTGATCGACGCGATCAAGGGCGGCGCCCTGCGCCACCTGTTTCTCATCGGCGGCTGCGATGGCGCCAAGACCGGACGCAACTACTACACCGAATTCGCCGAACAGGTGCCCGGCGATTGCGCCATCCTCACCCTCGCCTGCGGCAAATACCGCTTCAACAAGCAGGACTTCGGTGAAATCGGCGGCATCCCGCGCCTGCTCGACGTCGGCCAGTGCAACGACAGCTACTCGGCGATCAAGGTCGCCGGCGCGCTGGCCGAGGCTTTCGAGTGCGACATCAACGAGTTGCCGCTCTCGTTCATCGTCAGCTGGTTCGAACAGAAGGCGGTGGCGATCCTGCTGACCTTGCTCTACCTCGGGGTCAAGGACATCCGCCTCGGCCCCACGCTGCCGGCCTTCATCACGCCCGAGGTGCTCGACCTGCTGGTCGAACACTACCAGATCAAGCCGATCGGGACGCCCGAAGAGGACCTGGCCGCGGCGCTCGCGGGCAAGTAGCCCGGAGCGCGACCGCATCCGGCCCGGCCGATCCGGCCGGTCCGGGTCGGCCACCCGGGCGCGGGCTGATGCCCGCATGCCCAGACAAACCGTATGCACCCCCCATCGACCCCGCCCGCTCGTCGCCAACAGGCCGATACGGCGGCGCGGCCCGGATGACGGGCGATGTAGAACCGGAAGCCCCTACGCAAACCCGTGAGCGGGGGGCGGCGATCCGACTCGACAGGAGGCTTCTCGCATGGAAATCGTCAACGCACTCACCGCCCCGACCATGGACAACCCCCACGGCGTCGCCGCGGCCCGGCTGCTCAACAGCGAACACGCCCAGGTGATCCACCTGACCCTCCAGCCCGGTGAAGCGCTCAAGCTTCACGTCACCCCCGTCGACGTGGTCTTCTACGTCCTCGCCGGCACCGGCGTGGTGACCATCGGCGAGGAGGAGGAACGCGTTGAAGCAGACACCTGCATCGCCAGCCCGGCCCGCATTCCTCACCGCTGGGCCAACGACGCCGACGGCCCTTTACGCATACTGGTGGTCAAGACTCCCCGGCCGACCGAAGCCACCCGCCTGCTGTAAAATCGCGTAGCTGCGGGAAACGGGCGCCAAGACGATCCTTGGGGGGCACGCATAGCGTGCCGCGAGATCAGACCCTACCGGTGCCTCAATCCTGCACGAAACACAACGGCGTGTCGAACGCGCTCTGCGGATCACGCCCGATCAAGCGGCCGCGATAATACCGGAAGCGGAACAACTCGGCAGCGTGCGCTCCCACCAGGACCACATCCTGCCCGTCGAGTTTCCACAGGCAGGTCCTCGCCTCCGCCGCCGGCGTGACCGAGGCCCCCGCCAGGGCACTCACGAAATAGCCCAAGGCCGAAGCCGTGTCGTCTCGCGGCAACACGGTAGCAAAGCGCAGGCTACACTTGCCCCGCCGCAGACAGCGGAAGTAGAACTCCTGCGGCCGCGGTGGGCTGGACTGGTGCGGTTGCAACCAAACCGGCCGCCAGGTACCCACGAGATCGTCCCGTTCGACCTCCGGCACCCCGATCCGTTCGATCCGTTCGCGGTCCGGTCCCAGATCGAAGCCGAGTTCGATCAGCAGGCCCTCGGTCAAAGCGCGCATGCACTGCGGCATCTGGGCGAAGCGATGCAGCGAAGCATCGCTGATATCCGGCCATTCGTAGGCCATGATACCGCCGGCGGCCAAGGCGTGGATGCGGTAGTCCGGGTCGGGCAGCAGGGCCCGCAAGAAGGCGACCGCCTGTTCGTCGCCCCGCCCCGCAACCAACGACGTCGCCCGGGCACGCAGATCGTAGCCCTGTGCCTCCATGCACACCGCCGCCACCTGCATGGCGACGGCGTCATCACGCGCGAACACGGTCTCGATGATTTCCGCCCGCACATCCTGCATGCCGTGCCAGGCGCGCAGACCGAAGGCGAGGCCGAACTCGGACCCTCCCCACGCGGCGTCCTCGTCCTGCTGTTTCCGGTACCGCGCCCTGACCGCAGCGATCGCCTTCATCTGACGGTGTAGCAGTCGCAGCAGGCCTTCGCCCACTCCGCCATCCGCCGCCGCGGCCAACGCCGCCACCACCGCGGGATCAGCGGGAATGTGAGCCAAAAAGCCCGCCGGCAGCTCGTCCATACGTTCGAACACGTGCACGGCGCGCTCATAGCGTTCCTGCTCGTCCTCGCCCGCCCTGTCGATGAAGCCGATGATCCCCGCCGGCGTGCTGGGCACAGCGACCTGCTCGTAGATGGCACAACGGTCGTCGAGGAAGCGCGAGCGGATGCGTTCGACCGCCATCAACCGCGATGATATCGTCCGCAGCCGTTCGGTCTCCACCTGCGCACGGTCCAGATGCTCGCGACAGGCTGACAGACGCGCGTCCAGCTCATCAACTTCGACCGCGTAGGCCTCCACCTGCGCTGCGAGCGCTGCCGTCTTCTCCGACGTGTTCTGGCAGCCAAACAGGACAACAGCAGCCACGAGGACGATTCCGCGGTAGAACCGCACGCCAAGAGCGCCGACACGCACCGGCCTACACCGCCGCCGCCGGGCGGCGCAGGGCGGTGATCAGGTCGACCACGCCGGTGGCCACCAGACGGCCGGGGAGCAGCAGGAGAGCGAACAGCAGCAACAGGCGGTTGATGTCGTCGCTGTAGCGGAAGGGATTGTCCATCAGCCCGCCGAACCAGCCGAGGTTCGAGGTGTCCGGGCGCAGGCGGACGAAATAGCCGGTGATCAGATACAGGCCCAGGCCGAGGCTCATAAGCACCAGCACGCCAGCGGGCTCGGGCACCGCGTCGAGCACCAACAGGTACGGGATCGCCAGGACCCCGAGCGCGACGATACCGGTGAAGATCGCCACGCCGCGCTTGCGCGCGCGACGCTCGCGACGGGTGGTCACGCTGCCCACGGGCCCGGGATTGTACGATTCGCCGATCCATTCCAGCAGGCTCATCCCCTCCCCCTTTCGCGTCCATCAGGCTGCGGCGCCGATATATATCCTTCGCGTATAGTAGCGCAAGCCCGATGACTGTCCACCCCGCCGGGGCTCAGGTCCGGACCCCTCGGCTTGCAGGCCGGGCAGAAACGGGCATCGTCGCTGGCCGAGGGGTCCGCGACCGCCGCGGCCGCGTCCCACCCGGAGCGCCATGCAGCCGCAGGAGCAGTTCGACGTCCCCTCCGCCCGTCTGGTCGAGATCCGCGCCCAGCGCGACGGCGCCTGGATCGCGGGCCGGGCGGCGATCGAGCAGGGCCCGGAGGCGCTGATCGATCGCCTGGTCTCGCTCGCCGGGGTGCTGCCCGGCGCCGCGGTTGGGCGTTATTACGCGCTACGTCTGGAATACGCCCCGCACCCGCGCTACGGCGACCAGTACAAGATCCTGCGCGCGCGCCCGGCGATGCCGCGGACCCGCGCGGGTCTGGCCGCGTACATCAAGCATCACATCCACGGCATCGGAACCAGGCGCTCCGCGGCGTTGCTCAATGCCTTCGGCGTGGAACTGCCCGCGGTGCTCGACGCCCCGGACGCCGCTGCGCGCGTGCGTGAGCAGGTGCGCATCCCCCACCGGGTGCTCGAGGACCTGCTTGAGGAATGGCGCGCGGTGCGCGACAGCGCCGACCTCGAGATCGCGTTGCATGGGGCCGGCTGCTCGCCGCGCCAGATCGCCCGCATGCACGACCGCTTCGGCCTCGCCCTGCCCACGGTGGCCAGCTCCGAGCCCTATCGCCTGATGGAGGTCCGCGGGCTCACCTTCCGCCACGCCGATGCGATCGCGCGGCACTTCGGCTGCGACGCGCGCGATCCCTCCCGCTGCCTCGCCGCCATCGCCGAGGCGCTGCGGCTGGAAACCGCCCAGGGTCATTGCTGGACCGCCTGGTCCGAGGTCTGCCGCGCCGCCGCCGGACTGGTCGCCCTCGACCCGGCGAGCCTGGGCGCGATCGTCGCCGCGTTGCCGCCGGAGCAGACCTTCTTCATCCGCGACGCGCACGATCGCACCTGGTTGCCGCACCTGCACGCGGCCCACCGCACCCTGGTCGCGGCCATCGCTGCGCGGCGCGACCTCAGGCTGCCCGCTCTGAGCGCACACACCGGCATCCCGCCCGTCGACGGCCTGACCCTGACCGACGAGCAGGAGGCGGCCGTCGCCGGTGTATTGGACCACGCCCTCGCCGTGCTCACCGGCGGACCCGGCACCGGCAAGACCACGGTGGTGCGCAGCATCATCAACGCCTTCGCCGCCCGCTTCACCGATCCGCACATCCGCCTCGCCGCGCCCACCGGCAAGGCGGCCAAGCGGATGAGCGAGAGCTGCGGGTGCGCGGCGACCACCGTCCATCGCCTGCTCGAATGGCAGCAGGACGGCCCCAAGCGCAACGCCGACAATCCCGTGCCGGCCGATCTGGTGATCATCGACGAGGCCTCGATGCTCGATCACGAGCTCGCCGCCCAGCTGCTGCGCGGTCTGAGCGACGCCTGCCGCCTGGTCTTCGTCGGCGACGTCGATCAGCTGCCACCGGTGGGCCCGGGCCAGTTCCTCGCCGAGATCATCGCCGCCGGCGTGGCCACCTATCGCCTGAGCGTGGTCCAACGCCAGGCCAAGACCTCACTCGTCGTCGCCGCAGCCGCGGCGATCAAACAGGGCCGTTTCCCGGCTTTCGCCGATCGCCCCGGACGCGATCTCTACCTGCTCGGCGATCTCACCCGCCCGGCGATCCGCGAGCACATTCTCAATTACGTGCGCAGCGACATCCCGCGCCGCACCGGCATCGCAACCCGCGACATCCGCGTGCTCATTCCGCAGTATCGCGGTGATTGCGGCATCGACGCGATCAACGCCCTGCTCCAGGACGCGCTCAACCCGCCGGCCGATGGCCGGGACGAGATCCCCATCGGCCGCGATGCCCGCGCCCGCGTCGGCGACCGCCTGCTGTGGCAGAGCAACCTGCCCGAACTCGGCCTGGTCAACGGCACCGAGCTGACGCTCGAGGCGCTGGTCACCCAGGAAGGCGAAACCAAGGCACGGATCCGCGACGACGACGGCCGGGTGCAAGATATCGCCGTGCATCAGCTCGACGTCCGCCTGGCCTACGCCCTCTCGATCCACAAGGCCCAGGGCAGCGAATACCCGGCCTGCATCGTGGTCATCGACCCCGCCGGCGGCGCGCTGCTCAACCGCCGTCTGGTCTACACCGCCCTCACCCGCGCCCGCCGCCTGTGCGTGATCCTCGGCCAGCGCACCACCCTCGCCCGCGCGATCGGCAACGATCGCGACGAGTCCCGCCGCAGCGGACTGGCCGACGATCTGTGCCGCTCTACCGCCGAATCCGCTGGCCACGAGCGCCTGGACGCCCTGCCTGCCAACGCGGCCGGACCGCGCTCCCCCGCCGACTGGGACGGCAGCGCCGCGGATCTGCACGAACAGGATCCCACCAGCGACCGGATGCAGCCCACCGACGAAAGACAACCCTCGGGGCCCGCATGGCCAGACCACCGTCGCGATCGAAACCACCCCTCTGAGGGACCCGTCATGGAATGAGGCTTTCCTCAGAGGGGGCGCTGCCCCCTCGCGCCTTCGGCGCACACCCCCCCGGCCTCGGTCGCCCTTCGCCAGCTTCGCTGGCGTTTCCGCCGGGCCTGCGGCCCATTTTCGGCGGAAAACAGGGCTCTGTCGGCCGATGGGGGCCGGCCCGGCCCCCATGGCCCCCTCGGCGGCGC
>JBEPXK010000121.1:0-9296 GCA_041641915.1 Planctomycetota bacterium | reverse complement strand
AGGGTGCGGGTGTCGGCATGGTAGACCTGGAAGTCATCGATCTGCCCTTCCTGCTGGCGCTGGGCCTCGGCGGCCCGGGCGACCGCCTGCTGCGCCGGCGAGGCGGGGTTGGGGTTGACCGGAACCGCGGGGGGCGCGCTCTGCTGCGCTGGCGTGGGTACTGGTTGAGGCGGCGGGGTGGCCGTCGGCGTCGTTGCGGGGGCCGGATGGCGGTCGGTGGGCACCCGGCGCGTCGACGAGGTCCCGGACGGACGGATGTAGCCCTGGACCTTGAGGCTGATCAGATAGCAGCCGATGTTCAGGCAGCTCTCGCGCAGGGCGGCGGCGATGTCCTGGACCGACTTGCGCCCATCGACGAAGTGGAGCACATGACGCTCCATCTCGTTCAGACGGCTGGCATCCGGTGCGCCTTCGACGAGGCGGAAGACGTAATCCCACGAGGGCATCTCGCGCAGCACGGTGTCGCGCTCGCCGACACGACTTTCGACCATCCGCAGTAGCATCTCGACCTGGATGCGCAGCTTGACCGCGCTGCGGTCGAGGTCATAGGCTTCGTAATCGACCGCGGCGTCGAAGGCGACGTTCTGATGCGGGTTGCCGAACAACTCGCAGAGCGTGTCTTCGACCAGGGTACGGGTGACCTGCTCGACCTCTTCGTTGGTCACCAGCTGTTGGCGCAGCAGGAAATCCTGGGCTCGCGCTCCCGGCTGCTTGACGAACTCGCGCAACAGCGCTTCGATCTCGGCGCCGATCTTGTTGTAACTGCGGTATTGCTGTGCGAGCAGCGCCTCCTTGTCGGCGCAGAAGTCGAGGATGCATAGCTCCCCCTGCTCGAAGTGGAACCGGCCGGTGCGCGTGGTCCCATGGACGGTCAGGGCACCGGTCCGCCCTTCGGCGTTGATCCGCCGGAATTCTTCGATCAGAGCCGTGTTGAGCATTGTAGCACGTCCTCGGAATCACGGTTCGAAAGCGAGCAGCCTGCCACCCGCAAGCCCCACAATAACCGTGGGCCCGGCGAATGCGACCCTCCGCACGCGCCCTGGCAGCTGTCGACTCCAGAGCATTTCACCCGAGCGGTAGACATGGAGCTGGTCACCGACGCTATCCTGCGCGCCTGCAGTGGCGCAGACCGCGAGCTCCTGGCGCACGGCGACCGGACAGGTCCAGCGTCCCGGGGCTTCGATGCTGCGTTGCGGATCGCGGCTGCCGGTCGCGTCGAAGACCAACAGGCGCCTGTCCGTGGTCAGATAAACGCGGCCGGCGGCGATCTGCGGGTGACCAATCAGGCTCTCGCCGCTGAGCACCTGCTGCCAGGAACGGGTCGCGCCCTGGCTGGCGATCCGGCAGCAGACCAGGCGGCTGCCGTCGAGTACGGTGAGCAGATGCGCGTCGTCGAGCTGGACCAGGGGCCCGACGTTGGTCGCGTCGAGGTCGAAGCGCCAACGCACGGCGCCGGTCGAGTCCTCGACCGCGGTCAGGCCGCTACTGGTGGCGACCACCAACAGGACCTCGAGATCGCCACGTAGGGCCAACGGGCCGCTCTGGGCGGTGGATCGCATCTGCGCCACGCGCAGGTCCTGGCCGAGGCGGCCGAAGCGCAGGCCGTCGGCGATGCAGGCGATGCGCTGCTCGCCCTGGCGCAGGGCCGAGGTGTAGAGCACCGGCATGCCGCGCACGGGATCGCTGAGCTCCTGGCTGGCGAGCACACGCCCGCTCTGGCGGTCGAGGATCCGTATCCCCCCCTGTTTGAGCGGGAGCAGCAGTCGCGTGTCGTCGAGCGCGGCAACCGGGTCGGTCCGACTGTCCGAGCCGCTGGTGAGCATCATCCCGTCACCCAGGCTCCGGCGCCAGAGCTCGCGCCCCTGGTCGATGGCGATCGCTTCGCGGGCGTCGGCCACCACCAGCGTACCGCCTGGCAGGCCGGTCATCGCCTCGATCTGGCCGCCGATGGCCAGCTGCCAGACCGGCGCCCGGACGGGTTCGACCGGCCAGCGCCACTGGTTGCGCAAACGGGCGAGGCTGGTGGTCGTCGGTTCGAACCCCGGCTTGACGGCGGTCAGCTGCGCGGTGCGCTCCGGTGCGTACCACCACAAGGCGGTGCCCTGCGCGTCGGTCTTGGCGACCTGCTCGCCGTCGGCCATCAGCGCCACATCGCTCATGCCGGCGTCGAGCAGCAGCGGCAGCTTGATCGCATCGCTCGCCGCCCGATCGGGGTACCGCAGCAGATAGGCCCGTGCCGCTTCGAACGCGGCGGCAGGGTCCTGCCGGTCGACGGCCGCGCGATATTGGGCCAGCGCGTTGCGCTGCTGATCGCGGGCCTTGTCGAGCTCGGCGAGACGGGCGCGCGCCGGGGCGGCTTCCGGGCTGGCGCCGTATTCGGCGAGGAACGCTCGCAGCTGTGCGGCATCCGGTCGGTCACCGAGTGCGCGCCAGGCCAGTTGCGCTGCCTCGCGCCCGGCGGCGATGCGTTCGGCCAGCGCGTCGAGCTCGGGCTCGCGGCCCCAGCCGGCCGCGGTCTCGCGCAGTTGCGTCAGCCGGGCGGCCGCGGCCGCGAGGTCCTGTTCGATGACCGCCTCGAGTTCCGCGACACGCCGCTCGATGGCGGCCGCCTGTTGCGCGAGCTGTTCGCGCGCGCTGCGCGCGGCACTGCGGGTCGCCTCGTCGGGGCTCTGCGCGAGCGATTCGAGTATCGGCAGCGCTGCCGGGTAGTCGCCCTGAGCGATGAGCTCCTGCGCCCGGGCCAGGCGTTGGGGGTCCTGTTCCAGCCGCTCGCTGCGCGCCACCTCGAGCTCGAGCCGGGCCGTGGCCTCTTCGCCGAGTTCGCGTAGCCCCGGCTGGGGGGCGTGGATCGCGAAGACCTCGTCGAAGCGGGCCTTGCGTTCGACCACCTCGCCCCAGCGCTGCTGCTGGTGGGCACGACGGATCGCCCGTGCCTCCTTGCGTGCGAGTTCCCCCACGCTGGTGTTGTAGAGCTGCAGCAGGTCGCGATAGGCCAGCTCGGCGCGCGACTTCAGCTCGACGGTCGATGGCTGTAGCTTCTCGGAACTGATCAGCTGATGGATCTGCTCGAACGCCGCGACCGGATCCTTGGCGGTGGGCGCGCGCTGGACCGCGACCCGGGCCTCGGAGATCGCGCCGCGGTAGTGACTGAGCTCGAGCCAGGGCTCGGCGACGAGATAGGCGACCACCAACAGGATCAGCCCGGCCGCGCTGTAGATGACCGCGGTCAGGCGGGCATGCTTGCGGGTGGCGGTGACGACCTTGTGCAGGCGCGAGGCGCGCGGGTCCTCGTTGGCCATACCGCGGATCGCGGAGCGGTAGCAGCTGATCGCGCGCAGGAAGGCGCGGCGCTCACGCAACGCGTGTCCGCGTGCGATCAGGCGTTCCACTGCCTGATCGTGGGCCAGGGCCTCGAGGTTGCGGATGTGCTTCTGCAGGCGTGGGTTCTCGCCCTGGTCGTGCAGCAGTGACTTCCAGCGGATCAGCGCTTCGGCATAGTCGCCGTTGCGCTCGCATTCGCGCGCTGCACGCACCGACTCGGCCAGGGCCGAACGGGTCATATCGCCCATGGCCCCTTCGCCGCCGAGACGCATGTGCGAGATGATCGCGGTGGTCGCCGGACCGTGGACCGCGCGCGATCGGCACTCCTCCGGATTCACGTGGGGGCTGTTGCCGCAGAAGATGCAGATGTGGTCGGACACGCCGACCACCCGGCCGCAGAACAGGCAGGCCAGGTGCAGTGAGCCGCCGCATTGGCGACAGGTATCGCGCGCCCGGGGGTTGCTCTCACCGCACTCCACACACACGATCGCATCGCCCTCGCCCCCCTCTCCCGCCTGCTGCTGGAGCAGCGAGAGATGACGCCGGACCTCCGGGTCGTCGCGCTTGATCTGGAGCGCCTTGAGGCAGGTGCTGCGGGCCTCCTCGATCTTGCCATCCTCGGTGAAGCGGCGGGCGAGTCTGACCAGTTCGGTGACCGCGCCGTCGATGTCGTTGGCTGCCAGCAGGCAGCGGACCAGGATCAGCTGCTGGGTGTTCTCGGGCTGGAGCGCCACCGCCCGCCGGGCGAGCAGAACGGCGCTCTCGGCGGCACCCTTCTCGAGGCTGGCGATGGCCAGCTGGCCGTAACTGGAGGCGGCTTCGGGGGCATCGCCCATCGCTTCGAGGCAGCCAGCGAGGTTCTGTTTGACCTCTTCGCGTCCGGGATCGAAGGAGACGATGCGGCGATAGACGCCCGCGGCGCGTGCGTAATCGCCACCGCTCATCAGCGCATTGCCGACCGAGATCATATCGTCGATGCTGAGCACGACGATCACGCCGCTGGCGAGCAGCCCGTGGAGCACGGTGTAGACGTCGACCCGCGTGCACGGGGCCCGGTCCACGATCTCGCCGATGCTGTAGAGGCCGTCGATCAGCGGCAGAACGCTGCTTGCCGGGTAGTACCCACAACGGCTCTGCAGTTCCTCGGCCCGCCCCTCGGCCGGCGAGATGATCGACTCGTCGCTGGGCAGCTGGTTGCGGATACGCTCCCACTCGTCCAGGCGCCGGGCCGACTCCATCAGGAGCATGTCCAGCGGCAACCGGGTGCGTTGCTGGCCGATCTCGCGCAGGGTCGCGATCAGGTCGGGCGTATCGTCGTTGGCCTCGACGAAGACGAAACTCGCGTTCTCCCAGGTCATCAGGTCGAGGAACTGGTCGGTGGTCAGGCGGTCGACCGCCTCCTGCACTGCGCCCGCGTCGAGCACACCATGTTCGATCAGGTGCTGGATGGTGGTGAAGCCGCCCGACGTGCCGGCGTTGTGCGCGAGCGCCTGGGGGTCGTTGACCAGCCCCAGCGCGCTGAGACGCTCGAGCAGTGTGTGTTGGACCGGGGTATCGGTCTCGACGATCCGCGCGATCTGACCTTCGATGAAGTAGACCTCGCGTCCGCCGTCGGGCGAGCTCAACTCGAGGACCCCATTGGCCCGGGACCGGCACAGGGTCTGCGCGATTTCCGCAAGAGAGAGTGTTCGCAGGCTACCGGTCAGACCCATGGCATCATGGTAGACCCCTCGCAAATTACTGTCAATGCTGCCGTTGGCGGGGTACCGGCCTGCGTGCGGCGCTGTGCCAGGGGCGGATCGCGGCGCTCGCCAGGCCGACGGTGGAAACGGTATGCGGCGGGCCGTTATCCACGCAACTGGCTATAAGATCAGGACTTCCATTGCCAGCGCACTCAGACGGCCTTGATGGGCTTGCCCGGCCCCAGGGCAGGGCACAGTGGTGTGCATGGCCTCTGGTCCCACCTGCTTGCTCGATTGTCCCGCCTACGGCCTGCACGACCAGGCCGAGATCGAGCTCGCCCGGCAGCGGGCGACGGCCTTCTGCGCCGCCCGCGATTGGCGGTTGGTCGTATCCCCGGAGCTGAGCCGACCCCGCGGCCGCGGCCATTGGCACAGCCGACCGGATGCCGCAGGCGTGGAGCGGATCCTCGCGGCGGACATCTGGTGGCCGGCGCGGGGCGGATACGGCTGCCTCGCCCTGGCCGATGCCCTGCGCGCACGCGACCTGCAGCGGTTGCCGTTGCTGATCGGGTACAGCGATATCACGGTGCTCCACGCCGTGTGGCGCCAACACGGCCGGAGCAGCGTCTACGGCCCGATGCCAGCGGCGGCCTGCACGCCCGGTTCACTCGAAACGCTGGCGCTGGCGCTGGACGGCGCGCCGCTGCGCTACGACGCCCGGTCTGCGGTTCAGGTCAGACCCCTGCATCCCGGCAGCTGCCAGGGCCCCTGCTTCGCCGCCTGCCTCTCGGTACTCGCCGGGCTGGTGGGCACGCCCGCGATGCCGCAACTCGCCGGCTGCCTGCTCGCGCTCGAGGACATCGACGAACGCCCCTACCGCGTCGACCGCGCGCTCTGGCAGCTGGCGCGTGCCGGCTGCCTCGACGGGGTGCGGGGACTGGTCTGGGGCGTGATGCCGCACGAGAATCCCCCCGGCTACGCCGGCGAGTCGATGACGGCGGTGCTCCAGCGCTGGGCAGGTGAGCTCGCGGTGCCAGCGATCGCCGGCCTGGACTTCGGCCACAGCGCGGAGCCATGCAGCCTGGTCAACGGGCGGCAGAGCGCGTTGCGGGTCACATCCACCGACTGGCGCTTTGAGCAAACAGCCGTGAAGCCGCTGGGCTGATTCCGCCGCGCGGGCGCTCCCCGTTTCTGACCCGGATCCGGCGGTTGCCGGTCCTGCGTCGATGCGGCGGCAGGATCCGGTGGACTCCCCCGCTGCAGGCCCACACTGACCCACCCATGGCTCGCCGCAGATCCTCCACCCGCAGCGCCGTCGAAGCGGTCAGCGAACTGACCGCGATCGAGGTCCGTGGCGCGGCCGAGCACAACCTGCGCGATATCGACGTCGATATTCCCAAGAAGCAGCTGGTGGTCTTCACCGGTCCCTCCGGCAGCGGCAAGTCCTCGTTGGCCTTCGATACCATCTACGCCGAGGGACAGCGGCGCTACGTCGAGAGCCTCAGTGCCTACGCGCGCCAGTTCCTCGGCCAGATGGAGAAGCCCGCCTACGAGAGCATCCGCGGGCTGGCCCCGACCATCGCGATCGAGCAGAAGTCGGCTTCGCGCAATCCGCGATCGACCGTCGGTACCATCACCGAGATCCTCGACTATCTACGCGTGTTGTGGGCCCGGGTCGGAGTGCAGCATTGCCATGGCTGCGGCGAGCCGGTCCAGCGGCGCAGCGTCGACGAGATGGTCGCGGCGATCCTGCGCCTGGGCCAGGGCGCGCGGGTACTGCTGCTTGCGCCCAAGGTGCGTGCGCGCAAGGGCGAGTACGCCGATCTCTTCGCCCGGGCCCGCAAGGCCGGCTTCACCCGGGTGCGCGTCGATGGCGAACAGCGCAGCCTCGATGAGGACATCCGACTCGAGAAGAACATCAAGCACACCATCGAACTGGTCGTCGACCGCCTGGTGCTCAAACCCGAGGTCCGCAACCGGCTGGCAGACAGCGTGGAGACGGCCCTGCTCGAGGGCGAGGGCAAGCTGATCGTCGCTGCCCACACCCGCGCAGACCAGAAACCGGCGTTCCCCGAGCTGTTCCTCAGCGAACACGGCTACTGTCCGACCTGCGACATCAGCTACCCCGATCTCGAGCCGAACAGCTTCTCGTTCAACTCCCCGTTGGGCATGTGCCCTTCCTGCAACGGCCTCGGCTCGCGCGCCGAGGTCGATCCCGACAAGGTGATCGCCGACCCCTCCCTGAGCATCGGCGACGGGGCGATCGGGCCCTGGGGCGCGATCGGCGACCCGGGGCGTTCGGCCTGGCACGTGGAATACCGCCGCGACGTGCTGCGCCAGCTCAAGGTGCCGCTGGACAAGCCCTGGACCAGGCTGACCGCTCGCCAACGCGATCTGGTGCTCTACGGCTCGCCCAAGCGCCTGCACGTGAACTGGCAGTCGGCCAGCGGCACGGGCGCCTTCACCACCGTGTTCGACGGGGTGATCAACTGGATGATCCGCAAGGCGCGCGAGCAGGGCGAAAGCTTCTCGCACCGTCTGGCGCGCTACTACAGCGAGCACCGCTGCTCGGCCTGCGACGGCAGCCGATTGACGCCCCAGGCCGCGGCGGTGCGCGTAGGCGGGACCAGCCTGCCGGCGGTCTGCGCGATGACCATCGGCCAGGCGGCGTCGTTTTTCACCGGGCTCGAGCTCAGCGGCGGCGAGGCCCGGATCGCGGCCGGGATCCTCAAGGAGATCGGTTCCCGGCTGCGATTCCTGATCAACGTCGGCCTCGACTATCTCAACCTCGATCGCGCCGGGCCGTCGCTCTCCGGTGGCGAGGCCCAGCGCATCCGCCTCGCCAGCCAGGTCGGCTCCGAGCTGACCGGTGTGCTCTACGTGCTCGACGAGCCCAGCATCGGTCTGCACCAGCGTGACAACCGGCGGTTGATCGAGACCCTGTGCCATCTGCGCGACATCGGCAACTCGGTGCTGGTGGTCGAGCACGACGAGGAGACCGTGCGCGCGGCGGATCACGTGATCGACTTCGGTCCGCTGGCCGGCGAACTCGGTGGCGAGGTGGTCTTCGCCGGGTCGATCGCGGCGATGAAGCGCGCCGATACCCTGACAGCCGACTACCTCTTCGGCCGTCGCCACATCGCCGTGCCCGATACCCGGCGATTCGGTCATGGCACCAGCCTGAGCGTGCGCGGCGCACGGGCCAACAACCTCAAGGACATCGACGTCGAGATCCCACTGGGCACGCTGACCTGCCTCACCGGCGTCTCGGGCGCGGGCAAGTCGACCCTGCTCAATCAGATCCTCTATCCGGCCCTGGCGCAGCATTTCCACAATGCGACCGCAGCGGTCGGCGATCACGATGACATCGACGGCCTGGAACACATCGACACGGTGATCGACATCGACCAGCAGCCCATCGGACGCACCCCGCGCTCGAATCCGGCGACCTACACCAAAGCCTGGGATGAGGTGCGGCGGATCTTCGCCATGACCCGCGAGGCGAAGATGGCCGGTTACGCCCCGGGTCGATTCAGCTTCAACGTCAAGGGCGGACGCTGCGAGGCCTGCGAGGGCGCGGGTGTGCGCAAGGTCGAGATGCACTTCCTCGCCGACGTGTTCGTGCCCTGCGAGGTCTGCCACGGGCGGCGCTTCAACGAACAGACGCTACGGGTGCACTATAAAGGCAAGACCATCGCCGACGTGCTCGCGATGTCGGTGCGCGAGGCGATGACCCATTTCGGCGCGCATCCCAAGCTCACCCGGATCCTTCAGACCATGCTCGATGTCGGGCTCGACTACGTCCGCCTCGGCCAGCCGGCCACCACCCTCTCCGGCGGCGAGGCCCAGCGGATCAAGCTCTCACGCGAACTGGCCAAGCGCTCTACCGGCAAGACGCTCTACATCCTCGACGAGCCGACCACCGGTCTGCATTTCGAGGACGTGCGCAAGCTGCTCACGGTGCTCGATCGGCTGGTCGAGGCCGGCAACACGGTGGTGGTGATCGAGCACAACCTGGACGTGATCAAGTGCGCCGACCACATCATCGATCTCGGCCCGGAAGGCGGCGAGGCCGGCGGCGAACTGGTGGCCAGCGGTACGCCCGAAGAGATCGCGGCGTGCGATCGCAGCCATACCGGGCGCTTCCTCGCTCCGATGCTCGACTGAGCCCGCTTCAGGTCTGCGGCTTCCTTCAGAGGGGGCGCTGCCCCCTCGCGCCTTCGGCGCGTACCCCCCCCGGCCTCGGTCGGGGTTCGCGGCCACCGGCCGCGTTTTCTGCGTCCCTCCGGGCCC
>JBEPXK010000120.1:0-9350 GCA_041641915.1 Planctomycetota bacterium | reverse complement strand
TAGCTTCGCTGACAAGTCTGGCGAGTGCGCCGACGGCGGTGCCGAGGAAGTGACTGCGTCCGCGCATGACGTCGAGCCAGGCGTCGACATCGATCTGGAGGCGGCGGAGGATCGGTGCGAGGTGGGGCGGGATGCTGCCGCGCTTGCCGCTGGCGATGATCCGGCCGGTCTGGTCGACGAGCTCGAGGTAGTCGTCGAGTCGGAGTTGGTTGTCGCAAGCGGAGAGCGCCGGCGCGAGCCAGATGTCGTGCTCCGGGCCCTGCTCGACGCGGTACTGCGCCTCGGCCAGCGTTGCCGGGTCGACCGTGGTGCAGCCGGTGGCGGCGCGTTCACGATCGGCATGCTCGCACAGCGCCTTGGCCTTGCGGAAGCCCTGGCGGGAAAGGATGCGTTGTTGCACCCCGGTGTGATCGCTGGTCTCGGGGGTGCTCGCCATCTTGGCGCGTATCGGGTTCAGGTCGACGTAGGCCATGCAGCTGACGATCGCGGCCTGGTCGAGCAATGGAACGCTTTGAAACCTGCCTTCCCAGAAGTGCCCCGTGACGCCATCTTCCTTGTTGGCTCGCCGCGCAATGCGCTGCTTGAGAATGCGCATGAACCACGAGACGGAGGCGAGGCGTTGGCGTCTGACCGCGACCCAGGCGTCATCGCGCGCATGGCGGTCGATGTCGACCGGATCCCAGGCGATCGGCGCCCCGGTCGCCGGATCCCGGTCGGGAAATACGATGCTCCAGCGCTCGACCACCTCGCGCGCGCTCCAGTGCTGCGCCTGCTCGGGATCGGTGCGGATGACGATGTGCAGGTGGTTGCTCATCACGCAATACGTGAGCACACCCAGGGCGAAGGCATTGGCCTGAGTGCGAATGCCCTGCTCGAGCCACGCCCGTCGATGCTCGGCGGCGTCGCCGCAAAGAAAGGCGCGTCGCACGCAACGGCTGATCAGGTGATAGCAGCCAGGGCGACGCTCGTCGATGAGTAGCGAGCGGGCGGTGGTCATGGCGGAGTGGCAGTATAGACCCACTGCAAGCCGGCGTCAAGCCAGCGACGGTGAAAGGTTGCTATTGGGGCGGCTCTGGCTATGGCCGACGGAGCGGCGGTGATGTCTGTCCTACGTTCGTACCGTTCGTACTACTCAAGTCATCAATACCACTGGGAAACGAAACTTCTTCGCCCCTTCTACTCCGATCGCCTGATGGATCACCACCTCAAACTTCAGACATGTCGACCTGTCTACCCGCTCCAATCCGCAACCCGCAACCCCGGCACCCGCTGGAATTCGCGCAGGTTGTTGGTCACCACGGCGCAATCGTGCGCCAGAGTGCTGGCGGCGATGATCAGGTCGCGCTCACCGATGGGCGCATGCCGCAGGTGATGCCGGAGGCTGGCATGGCATGCGGCTACCGCAGCATCGAAATCGATGACGGTCATGCCATCGGTCAGCGCCTGCCACTTGTGGCGGTAACGATCAGGATCAGGAGCAAGCAGAGCGGCATACTCCAATTCGGCTATGACCATCGACGGCAGGCGCAGCGATGCACGCGGGTAAGCCTGCAATCGTTGGCGACTCTGGTCCCGCCCCCGGATGGCCTTCGAGATGATGTTGGTATCGATCGCGAACAGAGCGTCGGAGGCAGGCCGAGTCATCACGGCAACCCACGTCGAGCCGCTTCTTCGTCATCGAGCGGTTCGATTTCTTCCGGGTCCAGGAGCTTCACCGGCATAGGCTCGATATCCACGAAGTCCTCGGCACCGCCCATGGCGTCGATCCGCTCCCACAGATCCACCGGCCAGCCGTTGGCATCCACCTCCACCTCCTCGATCGGCTCGACGATCAGGCGCTTCCCTTCGCGATGGATCCGCACCCGGTCGCCCGGCATCCGGAACTCCTTCGGCAGACGGATCGCCTGGCTGCGACCGTTGGCGAAGAGCTTCGCCTCCTTGCAGTCTGCATCGGCCACATACGGCGCGATAGGCTCCTGAATGCGATGGGTCGCCATGACATGCCCCCGTCGGTACTACCTTGAGTATATACCAACCTCGACGCCTAGTCAATCGCCGCGTCGCACGCTCGCAACAGAGGGAGAGGACAGCCGATGAACCCATCCACACCCCCTGATCCGGTCACCATCGACGCTTTGCACCAGTATGCCTATTGCCCACGCAGAGCATACCTGATAGATAAAAACTCAGGACGGTCTATTCTCCGGAACCCCGATCGCGTCATGCCATTTTGGGCCACCAGCATTTCCGCGTTCTCCGGAACGCGGCCCCACTGAAGCGCCTCGTGCATCACGTCTTCGCTCGTGTAAGCACGGATTTCCGCATTCCCCGGAAGGAGCAAAGCAGATGTCTGTCCTACGTTCGCTACGCTTGTCAACGCAGTCGGTTATTGAGGTTATTGAGGGTATTGAGGGTATTGACGGATCAACGGAAGTAATCGATTGCCATGGCCCCTTTAAATACTATGATCAAGTGCAGTGAGACGTGATTCCCCGTAGCGGCGGAGATGTCTGTCCTACGTTCGGTCGAGAACGCGACCCCCGCCGGCATGCCTGCGAAGCACGGGCGTCGGTTGATGCACAGTGGCGGCGACATGCCCGGCAAAGCCTCGTGACATTGGGCTTGACAAATCCCTCGCCGATCGAGGCTCCCCGCTCCTATGCACCTGCCGCCGTGATTTTCGAGATGTCCGCCCTGGTCTGCCATGGATCGCCTGCGTTGGTGCCGCGACGGCTTCAGGCGGCGATTCTAACAACAATGTCGTGAAACAGGCGTCCGTACAAGCCATCCACACGCAGGGGCCGTGAGACGCAGTCCCCCGATGATGCTGACAGCACCGGTCTATGGGTTGCCCATCTGCGGACCTGGTTGTTGAACCGTGGGCTCCCCTCCCTGGTCAGCAGTGGGAAGCTCCTGTTCCCGATGAATCTATGAAACAGTATGCCTAGTTCTTCCCTCCGTCGCCACGCGCACTTCAAGAACGAGGTCCTCTCCGGGCTGACCGTGGCGCTGGCGCTGGTTCCCGAAGCGGTGGCGTTCGCGCTGCTCGCCGGGCTCTCGCCCATGACCGGCCTTTACGCAGCGTTTGTGATGGGGCTGGTGACTGCCGTGGCTGGCGGGCGGCCGGGCATGATCTCCGGCGCCACCGGCGCCATGGCGGTGGTTATATTCGGTCTGGTGCAGGAGCACGGCACGGCCTATCTGTTTCCGGCCGTCATCCTCTGCGGTGTCATCCAGGCCGCGATCGGCATCCTGGGCTGGGGCAAACTCATTCGCCTGGTCCCGCACCCGGTGATGCTGGGATTCGTCAACGGTCTTGCCATCGTCATCTTCATGTCGCAAGTGCCCGCCTTCCGGAGCGTCGGCGATGATGGCGTCTCCGTCTGGCTGCAAGGGTCCCAACTGTGGGCCATGGTCGGACTGGTCGCGCTGACCATGCTGATCAGCGGGTTGCTGCCGCGCTTCACCAAAGCCGTGCCATCGAGCCTGGGAGCCATCCTGGTGGTCACGTTGTTGGCGGTCTTCGTTCTGCCGCACTTCGGCCTGCATGCGCCCAATGTCCACGATCTCGCCGGTTCGCTCAAGGGTGGCTTCCCGCCCTTCGCGCTGCCCACCGTGCCGTGGGCGTGGGAGACGTTGGCGATCATCGCACCGTACAGCTTCATCCTGGCCGGCGTCGGACTGATCGAGTCGCTGATGACGTTGAACCTGATCGATGAGATCACCGATACGCGTGGCCGCTCCAATCGTGAGTGCCTTGGGCAGGGAGCTGGCAACGTGCTCAGCGGGCTCTTCTCCGGCATGGGCGGTTGCGCGATGATCGGCCAGAGCCTGATCAACGTCAAGTCGGGCGGGCGTGGCCGGACCTCGGGCGTGGTCGCGGCCCTGTGCCTCCTCAGCTTCGTGGTGTTCGCCTCTCCGCTGATCGAGCAGATTCCGATGGCTGCTCTGGTCGGGGTCATGTTCATGGTGGTGATCGGTACTTTTCAGTGGGCCTCGCTGCGTATGTGGCGACGCATTCCGACGAGCGATTTCATCATCATTCTCGCGGTGACCGCCATCACCGTGTTCGCGCACAACCTCGCACTGGCGGTGCTGATCGGCGTGGTGATCGCGGCCCTGGTCTTCGCCTGGCAGCACGCGGTGCACCTGAAGGCCATCACCTCCATCGACACTGCGGGCGTCAAGGTCTATCAGCTGCACGGGCCGCTGTTCTTCGCGTCGACAGCCAGCTTCAACGACCTGTTCCACCCGAGCACCGACCCCAACGAGGTGGCCATCGACTTCTATTTCTCGCGCGTCTATGACCAGTCAGGCCTCGAGGCGATCAACACCCTCGCCGATCGCTACAGCAGAATCGGCAAGCGACTCCATCTGCGCCACCTCAGTCAAGACTGCCGCGACCTGCTCGACCGCGCGAATCTGTTCGTGGAAGTGGATCAGAGCACGGATCCTCATTACCACGTTTCGGTCGACGGTTTTCCCGCAGATTCCGGTCGCAAGCGTGCGCTCAAGCTCACACAGGCTGCATCCATGGCCGGAGAAGCACACGCGCCCCCTCCGGACCAGCACAGAGGACAGTCATCACCTGTGTGATTTCCGCGTTCCCCGGAACGCGGCCCATCGCAGCCAGGTCGGTGGCCAGGCCATCCGCGGAGCGGTTTCTGGGCCACAGCACCGGCTCAACGAGCGGCCATCTCGTAGCGGTAGAAGGATTCTGACCAGCCACCGGCGGAGGACGGGCTCTGTGCCTCGATACAGGTGAGGTCACGCGTGGCGCCGTCTGCGGCGACGATCAGGCCGCGGTAGGTGTGGTGGCGTTCGCGACCGCGGCGGCTGCGACTCCAATCGCCGCTCGCGTCTGGTTCGCCGAGCCCCGCTCGCGGGTCGCCGTGCAGCAGCGGTCGGACGGCCTCCCAGCGCTGTCCGGCGATGGCGCGACGCGGCAGCGATGTCTGTTGGCGCTCCAGAAGCTGGCCGAGGGCCTTGAGCCGCTCCTGCGGCAAGCGCTTGACGTGGTAGCACCAGCTGGCCAGGACCTCGTCGGCCCCCTCGCCGATGTGTTTTCGCAGCGGCTGGATCAGCACCGCGTCAGGCACCGCGCGCAGCGTTTCGACGCTCGCCACGGCCGCATCGAGGCTCGGCAACTCGTTGTCGGCCTGTTCGCTGACCGCCGCGGTCGCGAAGGCGCCGCGAGCGAAGGCGGCGTAGATCCCGGCCACCGGGGCGAGCACCTCGCGCAGGCGGCGCGCCGCGGATGCGGTCTGGCTCATGTACGCGGCCTTGGCGGAGTCCTTGAGCCGCAGCCGCGGGGGGCGCTGCGAGCGCCCCCCGCGGCGGGATGCCCGCGATGGCCGGCCGCGCTCAACCGTCGGCCGAAGCCGGAATCGGTTTGAGGGTCGCGCGTTCGTTCGTCGACGATAGGGGCACGTCGATCACCCCGTCCGCATCGGGGGCGTACTCCTCGTCGTACTCCTCGTGCAACAACCACATGCCTACGGAGGCGCCAGCGCCGTCGCGCAACTCGAGTTGGATCAGGCGGGCCAGCGGATCGTCGTCGGTGATGGTAACAATCGCATCCTCGGCGGGGATCTCCATACCGTAGATCATCGGCTCGTCACGCGCGATCAGCAACGGCAACCATTCGTCGCCTTCGGGTACGGCATCGTCGTGGATCGGGATGTCGAAGGTGACGGTGGTCACCGGCTCCTCGATGCCATCGTCATCGGTATCCACGCGGAAGCGCTGGATCGACATCCCCAGACCCTCGAAATCCTTGTACTCGGTCGCGGTACCCGAGCTGTCGGTGTCGACCGAAAAGTGGCCGTAGAAGTAATCATAGGTATGGCTGAGCTCCGCCCTCACCGTGGCGACACCGGCGGCCTCATCCACGACCACGTCATCGATCGTCAGGGTCGGCCGGTCGGGAACCAGGGTGGGCAAAGCGGTGACGATGTCGAATGCGTCGTAGGGATCATTGGAGTTGATCCTGACGTCGTGCCAGTTCAATCCCGTCGTCATCGCATCGCCATCGATGGTCAACGTGATCGCCCCCTTCTCGCCGGGACCGACGGTTCCCTGCATGGGCTCGACGCTGAGCCACGCCGGCAGCGGTATGGTCTTGTCGACGGACCATTCGAGATCCAGACTGCCATAATTGGCGATAGCGGCGCTCTCCGTGTAGGTCTCGCCGGCTCCTTCTTCAAGTACCGGAATGATCATCTTCTGCTCGGCGTACATGTAGACCGAACCCATAACCGGATTCCACTCGTTCGCGGGCGGGAAGGTGAACTCCTTCTCGACGGTGAGGTAGCCACCCTTCTCGTTGCTCGCCCGGGCCAGGGCGGTCCCGACGGGCACACCGAGCACGTAGCGCCCGTCGCCATCGGTGTAGGTGTAGCGATCGGTGAGATCCGGCACCTCGATGAGGATACCACGGATCGGCGAGCCGTCGGCGACCTCGGTGACCTGGCCGTAGAGCGGGTAGGCCCGCTGCACCCAGACCTTGATCGTAGCCTCCTTGTTGAAGCCGGTGTCGTCGGTGACATGCATGACCAGATCGACCGTCGTGCCATCGGTGATGTCTTCGTGGAACCGGATCGCGAAGGGATCGGCCTCGACCACGCCGTTCAACGCCAGTTCGCCCACCGTCGATTCGCCGTCGACGATGCTGACCTTCTCGTTGTCGCAGCTCAAGGTGGTGATCACGCCGGTGGCGGCGACGGTGCCGATGTTGCGGAAGCTGATCGAGAGCTCGATGGTCTCGCCCGGTTCGGCCAGACCGTCGCCATCACCGTCGCTGAGGCCCTGCGCGTCATCCTCGAAGCTGTGGCCGAGAAAACCGATCGAGACGATCTCCTGCTCCACGGCCTCGATGGCCAGATCGACATTCAAGCGCCCGCCGGTGAGCACCTTGCCGAACAGATCCTGCACCGGTTCGGCCGCGGCGATCAGCAGCGTCTTGACCATCGTATTCGAGATCTCCGGGTGCGCCGCCATGACCAGCGCCGCGGCGCCGGTGACGTGCGGGGTCGCCATACTGGTGCCGCTGGCGTTGTAGTAGCGGCTGCCCGTGGGCCAAGTGCTCCACACATTCACGCCGGGTGCGCCAAGGTCGACGCTGGAGAGGCCGTAGCAGCTGAAGCTCGCCAGCTCATCGTTGTAGTCCGTGGCGGCGACAGCGATGACGTTGTCGAGATCGAAGCTGGACGGGTAGTTCGGCGTGGCGTCGTTGTCGGCAGCGTGGTTGCCAGCGGCGAAGCAGTAGAGGATGTCCTGCTGGCGCCCCTCCTCGACAGCGTCGTACATGGCCTGATTGAATCCGCCGCCGCCCCAGGAGTTGTTGGTCACATCGCAGCCGATGAGGTTGGCATAGGCGATGGCATCGACTGCGTCTGAGTCGATCGCGCTGCCGTTGGCCATGAAACACTTGAGGCCGACCAGCGAGACCTCCCAGCACACGCCGGCAACGCCCTTGCCGTTGTCGCCGCTGGCGCCGATGGTGCCCGCGCAATGGGTGCCATGTCCGTTGTCGTCGTAGGGATCGTTGTCGTCGTTGGCGAAGTCCCAACCGCGCCAGTCGTCCACGAAGCCGTTGCCATCGTCATCGATGCCGTTGTCGCGCTTGTCGTTGCCGTCGGCATCCTTGCCGGTTTCGCCCGGATTGGTCCAGATGTTGTCCACCAGATCGGGATGCTCGTAGTCGATACCGGTGTCGATCACGCCGACCAGCACGTCGCGGCTACCGGTGGTATGCTCCCAGGCCGCGGGTGCATCGATATCGGCATCGGGCGTACCCGGTTCACCACGGCCGTCATCCTGGCCGGTGTTGTTCAGCCCCCAACACCTGTCGAAATCCGGGTCGTCGGGAATGACGCTGATGTGGCGAACGAAATCCGGCTCGGCGATCGCGATATCGGGAACCGCGGAGAGCCGGATCTGTGTCGCGACCAGGCTATCGGCATCGACCGGTTTGAACGCGAGCAGGTAGTTGTTGCCGGTACGCAGTCGCTTGCGCACCTGCAGCCCGAACCGGCGTGCGATCCGCGCCATACGCTGCGGCCCCACGCCGGCAGCGGCGGTCACCAGCAGGTGGTCGCCCACCATCTCGAGCTGTCCGACGACTTTGCGCTCGTCGCCATCGGCCACGACCGCCTCTTCGACGCGCCGCACCGGGTACTTGTCATCCGGGCGATGGACCAGCCGTGCCTGACGCCGCAGGCGCACGCCGTTGGCGAACACCGGCAGTTCACGACCAGCGATCAGTCGACGGCACGGCCTGGTGCTGAAGCGCTTGCGCGGATCGTCGTCGTCAACCACCTGCTGGTCCCCTGCCGCCACGTCGGCCGGAGCCGCGAGCGGTGGCGAGACGAAGGTCGGCGTGGGAGCGGCTTCCGCCGGCCGGGTCGCGACCGGGTCCATCGCGGTGGGCCGAGCGGCTCGGTCGCCGCGCTGCGCGTCCGCCAGGGGCGCCGCCTGCGTGGGTGATACCGGATGCGTCGTGTCTGAATCCGCCACATCGGTTGGGCCGGCCACCGCGGGATCCTGCGGGTCGTGCTGTGGCTCGTGGTGCAGACTCAACCAGCCAAGGGCCGCAGCTAGCGCCAGCGCGCCTACGAGCCAACGCCGATGGGGGAGGCGTCCTTCACAGGGGGCGCTGCCCCCTCGCGCGCTCACGCGCACCCCCGCTGCGCTTGCTCCTCGCTTCGCTGCGGGGCTACACTGGCGCTGCGTCGGCCCGGTGGCCCCACCGGGGCCACCTATCGCTGCGCGATGCCGCCTCCGCCCTGCGGCCCATTTTCGCAGCAAGCCACCCCGGTCGGGCGACCCGTGGTGCAACGGTCCTTGCCGTTGCGAAGGTGCAGAGCGTGCTTTGCGGTCCCCGCGATGGGTGAACAGAAAACGGAACATGAGGACTCCTTGCGCATGGAGAATGGAAGCCAGATGGGGGAGATCGCTGCGGATCGCGTACCGGGGCCCCGTTCGTGATGGGTTCCGGCCCGGTGCATGAGGCAATCGGAATAGACCCGCCCCGGCCCACCGGCTGCGTCACACAACGCCAGATCGTCGCCGCACCACCGGCCACCGCCCTCACCGGGGCCGGCTGTCGTTACGCGCTGCCGGTTGCGCCCTGCGGCCCATTCTGGCAGAAAACCGCCGCTCGGTCGGCCGACCCGTTGACGACGGCTGTTGCCGTTCGACGGTGCCCAGCGAGTTCTGAGGGACCGGAACGGCGCTTTGACGCCGGGATCTGCTGCCCATAATCTCGCCTGCACCGCTCACCATATAGCTCCTATCAGAGGGGGCGCTGCCCCCTCGCGCCTTCGGCGCATACCCCCACGGCCTCGGTC
>JBEPXK010000119.1:0-9439 GCA_041641915.1 Planctomycetota bacterium | reverse complement strand
AAATGAGCCGCAGGGCGGAACCGGCATCGCGCAGCGATAGCCGGCCCCGGTGGGGCCGGCGGGCCGACGCAGCGCAAGCGCAGCCCCGCAGCGAAGCGAGGAGCAAGCGCCGCTGGGACGCGCGTGAGCGCGCGAGGGGGCAGCGCCCCCTCTGAAGCAAGCCACGCCATTGGCTGATGGCACGCTGTATGCATCGCGCCTTGTTCTCCGGTCGTCGTTGCGACCATGAACACTATGGACGGGTCCCTCAGAGCCCCAAACCTCGGAACCGCCAGCGAGTGGAGCCCAGCCAGACTTGGCTGGGCGACCGGCCGACCGAGGCCGTGGGGGGGCGGAGACGGCATCGCGCAGCGATAGGTGGCCCCGGTGGGGCCACCGGGCCGAGGCAGCGCAAGCGCAGCCCCGCAGCGAAGCGAGGAGCAAGCGCAGCTGGGACGCGCCGAAGGCGCGAGGGGGCAGCGCCCCCTCTGAAGGAAGCCTCATCTTTGTCCACGAAGCCTGTTGACCCTTGGCTCACGAACAGTGGGATGCTTGATCCCACCGTCAGCAGCCGCCATGACAGCTACTCGGTGGGCGATTCGCTGGGCGACTCGCTAGGCGATTCGCTGGGCGACTCAGTGGGCGACTCCGCCGCCTCCTCGGCCTCCGTGCTCTCTTCGGCCTCCGCCCCCTGCGCGAAGGCGACGACGAAATTCGGGTACTCCCGGTTGCGGTAGCAGAAGGCGACCGCTGGCCGATCGGCGACGATGGCCTCCTCGAAGGACGAGCCGAAGTCGGTGCCCAGAATGTAGCCGGTCTTGCCCTTCTTGGAATGGACCGTCACTTCATTCCCGTCGTCGGTCCGCAAGACGACGGTCTCGGCCTCGGGATCACCGCCGACGATGATGCCGGCCTTGGTGTGCTGTTGGTCACCGGAAGGGGTCGGGGCCGACACCTCGGGGGCGGCCTCGTCGCCGCTGAGGGCGACCACCATCTGCTGGGTGTGACGGTTCCAGAACACGAAGCACTGGCGGCCGACCTTCAAGGTCGCCGCCCGCGTCGAGAGCTTGCCGTCGAGGATGAAGATCGGCTCGCCCTTGCCGGGTATCTTGTGGTCCCCGCGGGTCTCCTCCGGTTTCTTGTTGGAGCGGTCGACGCCGGTGATGGTGAATTCCTTCTCACCGATGGACTTGATGATCCCCTCGATGTAGCCGGTGCTTGCCTGCAACGAAACCAGACAGGAGAGGGCGAAGAGCATGAGCGAGCGCATGGACGTTCCTTTCGTGGGTATGGGCGAACCGGGCCTCAGCGTTGGCGCAGGTCGTAACAGTAGATCCGCGAGCCACCGACACCACTATCGCCCTTCTCGCGCACGAGTATCCGGCCGTCGACCATGATGGGGCTGAGCACCTGGAAGGTGCCGGGGATGGTCCAGAAGCGGCCCTTTTCGTGGCCGTCGTGCAGGATGCGGAAGTCTTCGCCGGTGGCGAAGAGCATCGGGGCGCGGGTCTGCTGGCCCATGCAATGGAAGAGGCGGCCGTTGCCGGCAGACAGGCTCTGCCAGAACTTACGGGTACGCGGCATGGGATAACGACCGACCTCCTTGCCGGTGGCGGCTTCGATGCAGACGACGTACAGATCGTCGCCGCCGTGCCAGTAGGTGTACACATGGCCGTCGTAGAGCACTGGCGCGCCCATTCTCGGCTCGCTGGTGATCGGCTCCATCGACCACAGTTTCTTCATGCCCTGCGGCGACAGACGATAGCAGGTCGGGGCGCGGATCGTCTCCTGCGAGCCACCCTTGCCAGTGCCGCCGGCGAAGAGGAACTCCCCGTCGTTGGCGAACTCCCTGCCGTGCTCGCCGGCAAAGCGCCGGTCCACCCACATGAGTTTGCCGGTACGGACTTCGACACAGGCGATGCCGCCGCCGACCCCACCGCGGCCGTACTGCAGGCGGCAGAGGGCGTAGGTGGTGCCGTTGTGCCGCCAGGGCCGGGGGTTACCGCTATGTACCTCGTCGATCGGCCCCCAGAGCATCTCGCCGGTGGCGCCGTCGAGACCATAGAGCCCGCGCTCGGCGACGACCAGCACGCCGTCCATGGCGTAGGGCTTGTTGACGAAGTGGTCGCTGGGGCCGTGCTTGTTCGGCTTGCCACCGCCCTGGGCCGCGGCGACGGCCTGTTCCAGGCGTTCGGGCAGAGGCGCGATGCCCGGCAGCCAGCCTTCCCAGATGGGCTCGCCGGTCTCGGCGTCCAGGCAGTAGAGGGCGCCGGCGCTGCCGACCGCGTAGGCCCGACCCTGGTCCCAGGTGACGTTGAAGTGCGGGCCGTCGCAGTTGTACCAGTTCAGGCCGCGGCCGGGGAAACGCGCCTGCCAGAGGGTCAGGCCGGTGGTCGCGTCGTAACAGTCGATGACGTCGGTCGCCAGGACGGGGAGCTTCTGCCGGACGTAGGCCTCGACATCGCCGGCGAAATACTCTTTGATGTAGACCGCCAGGCCTTTGCCGGGGCGCCTCGCCATCTCCTGCTCGATCTCGCTCACGCTCTCGGCAAAGGTCTTGCCCTCCGGATACACGTCGCCGTGGCCCACGTAATAATTGAGGAACACCTTGTTGTCGGCCAGCGAGATCTCGCCATAGCCACCCAGCAGTTGGCTGTCGGTATGGCCCGGCATGGGGGTGCGGGCGTCGCTCTTCCAGAGGAAGCGGGCCTCGCGCAGGTCCTCGACCAGGGCCACATCGCTGTTGTCGTTGGCGACGCCAGCCTGCTCGCCGCCGCGCCAGCCGGGCCAGTTGGCCTCGCCGAAACCCTGGGTCTCGAGCAGTTCCTGACGGGTCCAGACCCGACCGTCGATGCTTCCCTCGCCTTCGGACTGATCCTTGAGGCCGCTGAAGCGGTGACGCTTGTGGTCGATGCGATAGGCGCCGCGGACGCGGCCCTGGCTTTCGACGGCCTCCAATTGCAGCGTGTGCACCGCCTCGTCGCGGTAGCCGCGGTACTGGATGCTGCCGTGCAGTTTCCGTGCCGCCGCATCCCAATTCAGGACGCGGCCATCGATGCGCATGCGGGCCGTCTCACGCGGCCCCTCGGGCCGACGGGCTGTGAGCCAGACCTGCGGCGCGGTCTCCGGACCGGCGATGCTCACCACCAGGGTCCCGGCCAACCACTCGAGCTGGTCCTCGGCGACCTTGCCGTAATAGGCGTGAGCAAGCGGCAACTCGAAGCGGCGGAACTCGGCCGGGTCGTTGCGCTGCACGTCGACTTCGACCGCGGCGAGGCCGCAAGTGCAGAGCAGCAGCAGGCAGGCAGGGCGTAGGGAATGACGGTGCATGACGGGTCCTCGCTGGAATGGTGATCCTCGCTGGAATGGTGATCCTCGCTGGAATGGTGATCCTCGCTGGAATGGTGGTCCTCACAGGTGCTACAGCGCCAGGACGGGCCCTTGCGGCCTGGATCTGACAGCCACCTCGGTGCGGCTCCTGCAGAAACGCCAAGGACCTTACCAACCACCTTTCGGCAAATGGCTTGCATGGATCGCGCGAGCCTCGACGGGCTCGGCGAGGCGGCAACAGAACCGGCTGGTATGTTTCAGACACCGGTCGATATGGTACACGACGGCAAGCTCCGGGTGGACAGGCGGCGACGCCAGTGCAGGCGCTCGAAGGAATCCCCGCTGATCAGAAAGGCGCATCCCTGATCGCTTCGCACAAGAACATGTGCCAATCCAGGGCTGTATATGTTGTCGGGGCCAGCCGTCCGGTCCGATCATACCCGCCGAAGGAGACCCTCTTGTCCCGATTACCGCTGCTCATGGTTCTGGTCGGCGCCCTCGCCCAAGTGCCTGCCGCCGACCCTCCCCTTTTTGCAGGCGATGACTTCTACCCCTCCCCCGAACGGCCGGTCGGCTTCCGCGGCGATGGCAGCGGTTACTTCCCCGGCGCTCGGATCGTCACCGAATGGTGGGAGGGCACCCCCGCGCAGGTCGAATGGGAGTACACCGACAAGCGCGGCCGGAAGGATACGGAGAAGGCCTGGGTCTTCACCGACGAGAAGAGCCACAACATCGTCTGGAAGGCCGAACTACCGGCCTGGGCCAACGGCCACCCCGTGGTGGTCGGCGACCGGGTCTTCACCCTGGGCGAGCCGGACTACCTCTTCTGCCACGACGCCAACAGCGGCGAGCTCCTCTGGACCCGCCGCTGCAATCCCTGGCAGGCCGCCGGGACCGATCCGGGCACGGCCGAGAAACTACAGACCCTCTACGACCTCTACGAGGACGGCATTCCGCTGTTCAACAAGATGACCAGCGGTGGCACCACCAGCAATCAGGTCGAGCCAGCGGTCTTCAAAGACATCCTGCAGACCTTCCTGTCGGCCCACTGGCCCGAGATCCGCGCCACCCTCGACAAACTGGCTCCGGGACCGGACTGGCAGCAGCTGATGGACGCCGATGTCGCCGATATCGAAGCCTACTGCACCGCCTACGAGCAGACCACCGGCCGGAAACGCAAACTGCCGAAAGTCCGTAGCGAGGTCCGCAAGGCCCTCGGCAAGCAGATCGACCGGCTGAGCGAGCACGACGTGCCCATCGATGTGCCCTGGGGACATATGGTCGGCTGGTGTGCCATGGTGCCGGTGAGCGACGGTGAACGGGTCTACGCCTCCTTCGGCCAGGGCGGCATCCTCTGCTGCGACCTCGAGGGCAAGGTCCTGTGGACGGCCTACAGCCAACCCTCCAAGGGCGGCACCACCACCCAGAGCCTGCAGGCTCCGCTGCTCTGTGACGGGGTGCTGATCGACCCACGAAACAAGGGCGAGCTGCGCGGCTTCGAGGCCGCCACCGGCAAGCAGCTCTGGGCGACGCCGACGGCCAATGCCAGCAACTCGAGCGGCCGCAAGGGCGGTTATTATGTCGGCAACCATGCCATCGTGCCCTTGGCCACCGATGCAGGCGTGGACCGGGTGTTGGTCACCACCCTCTGCAACATCATCCGCCCCAGCGATGGCAAGGAATTGGGTTTTCTGCCCTGGCCGCACGACTACGGCCCCTCAGGCGGGCCGTCGGTGATGTGGTCGGGCAACCGTGTCTATCGGGCTTCCAACGGCGATGGCGGCGGCTGTCCCTTCACCGGTTATGAGCTGTCGGTCACCGGCCCCGACACCGTCTCGGCCGAAATCATCTTCCAACTCGGCGAGAAGGGTTCGCCCGGCTACATGGGCCAGGTCTGCACCCCCGAGGTCCTGATCATGCGCGGCGACCGCAACGTGCTGTCACCCGACGGCTCGCAGGTCAAGCAACTGCGGCGTTTCGGCGGCTACAGTCAGATCCTGGCCGGGACCACCTTCCTCAGTCATCCGGATGGCAACCGCTACCGCTTCATGAGCTACTGGGGCAAGCGTCGAGGCCATGACGGCCAAGCGATAATGGATTTCACGCTCTACGACTTCTCCGACCCGATGGCACCCAGGCCGATTGCCGGCCGGCGTCTGCTCGGTGGCAAGAACATGCCACGCGTACCGGCGATGGAACGGTGGGCAGCGCAGCTCTATGCCCATCCCGAATACTGGGGCCAATGCTACGGCAAGCCGGCGCATCTGATCCACACCGATACCGCGGTGTTCCCGATGGCCAACCGCTTGTTCATCAAGACCGTCGGCCACTTGTATTGCATCGGCGACCCGGACAAGGCCTACAGCTGGAATCCGTCGAGTCGCGACCGGTAATATCCTGAACCCTTTCCCCTTCGGAGCCCATTGATGCCGTCCATCATCTCACACAGATGTGTCACCCTCCCCTTGCTGTTGTTGGCGGTGGCCCGTCTCGTGGCGACAGAGGTCCCCGTAACCGACGGCGACCCGTCCTGCCGGGTATTTCCCGGGTCCGGCATCGCACGGTGGCGAGCCGCCGCCGAACCGGTCTGGCGCCTGCCCATGCGCCGTCCGGCCAGCGCCACCCCGATCGTCGTCGGCGATGCCGTCTACGCCCTGGATGAACCCGGCACACTGATCTGTGTCGAGGCCGCCACCGGGAACGAGCGCTGGCGCCGGGAGGTCACCGCCGCCGCCCTGTTGGCGGGTGGCGAGGCACAGGCCCTGCGCGCGCTCCTCGAGAGCGTCACCGACTCATGGGGGCGGGGCGAGGATGACAAGAACGCGCCCCCCGAGATGAAAGAACAACGGGATGAGCTGTTCAAGGATCACGGGATCGCCTACATCTGCCAGGGCCGCTACCGTGATTACGGCTATGCAGGAACCGCCCCGCTCAGCGATGGCCGGTCCATCTATGTGGTCAATGGCACCTGTGTCGCCAGCGCCTTCGACCCGGACGGCACGCTCCGTTGGATGGTCCGCTTCACCGACCATGGAAAAGCCAAGCCGACCATCCGCGCCTCGCAGTCGGTGCTGATCGGCGATCGTCTGATCATCAAGGTCTGGCCCAAGGGACGGACCAAGAACGCCGCCGTCTGTCAACTGCTCGCGCTGGCCACCGCCGACGGCAGCGAACTCTGGCGCAGTGCCGAATTCGCCTGCGCCGACCACGGCGAATGGGGCGGCCAGGCCATCGTCACGGTGCATGGCCGCCAGTTGGTGGTGACACCCGGTGGGCGCGTCTTCGACCCCAGCGATGGTCGCCAGTTGATTGAGGGGCTCGGCAATTGCAGTTACGGCATGACCCCCGGGGCCCTCGGCGATGTCGTCGTCTTCGGCCGGACCTGCCACCGCCTCGCCTTTGCCGAGGACGGCAGCCTGCAGGCGACCCCGGCGCTGGAGGTCAAATCCTTCAACTGCACGCCCCTCATTGCCCATGGTCGGGGCTACGTCGTCGGTCCGCACGGGGCCTACACCTTCGCCGCCGACGAATGCGACGGCGGCCGCCCGGCGCATCAGAAGTGGGAGCCACCCGGCAAGTGGCCACGCAAACTGCGGTTGTCCGGTTGCACCCCTTCGGCGATCGGCGATGTCGGCCTGATGGCCTTCGGCGACGCCCGTCTCGGTGCCTGGAGCCTGGGGCCGCAGCCGGAACTGCTCTGGGTCCAGGATCTTCCGACCCTGAACAAAGGCAGCGCCCCAGTTAGCGATGGTGAGCGCCTGATCCTGCGCCTGCGCGACGCGCTGGTCGCCTGGAAGCTGTAAGACCCCCCTCCCGCCTGCCAGGATGAAGAGAAGGAACGACTCCATGTTGATCAGAACCACTTGCTTGCTCGTTATCACCACCCTGCTGCCCCTCGCCGCCCAGGTGGTCGGCTGGCGCGGCGATGGGACCAGTCGGTTCCCCGATCAGCATCCGCCGCTGCAGTGGGATGCCGAGACGGGCAAGAACATCCGCTGGCGCACGCTGATGCCGAACTGGTCGAACTCCTCGCCCATCGTCGTCGGCGACAAGGTCTTCGTCACCTCCGAGCCGACCGACTGGGCGCCGATCCTGATCTGTTGCGATGCCGACAGCGGCGAGATCCTCTGGCAGCGGGAGCTCGATCACCTCGATCACCTGCTCGGCTCCCAGGCCGCCGAAGCCAGGAAGACCTGGTCGGCGGCCCTGGAACGCTTCCGGGAACTCAACCGGCTCTATGCCGGACGCAACAGCCTGGCTGAACGGGAAGCGGCCGGCGAAGACGTCGCTGCCGCCGTCGCTCAATTGGAACAACGCGCCGCAGCTCTGGAGTGCACCTTCAAACACCACGACCGGCGCAAGAAGGGCAAGGACCGCCCCTGGACGGTCGAGCAAAGGGACAAGTCGCACGCCGATCAAGTGAAACGCTGCGCCAGGGATTTCGGCCTGATCACCCTCGGCTGGAACCTCGGGATCGAGAACTATCACGGCTGCCTGACCTGGTTGGGCTACGGCTATCCGACCCCCGTCTCCGACGGTGAGCGCGTCTATGTCTGGACCGCCTACAACGCCGTCTTCGCCTTCGATCTCAATGGCCGACCGCAGTGGGTCCAGCACCTGGGCAAACTCGAACGCAGTGTCGGTTGCGCCTTCGCGACCAATCCGGTCCTGGCCGACGGCATCCTGGTCTGCGCCCAGGCCGAAGGCAGTCGGAACAAGAAAACCCCGCAACATATCACTGCTCTCGACACAGCCACCGGCAAGATCCGCTGGCAACAGCAGCTCGCGGGTTTCTCGATCCACTCACCGCACAGTCCGCAGGTCCTCCAGATCGACGACACCCAGTACGTCTACCACAGCGACGGCACGCTCTACCGCCTCGCCGACGGCAAACCGATGGTCACCGGCCTGGGCAAATCCAGCAAGGGGAACGGCTCGGCGGTCAAGCACGGCGACTGCGTCTTCTTCAACGTCGGTGGTGATGGCGCCCTCGGCAAAGGCGTGCGCTTCCATGCCGAGGGCGAGGGCATCCGGGCCGAGATCCTGTTCGAGAAAGAGGGCTGCATGGTGGCGCCACGCGGTGAGACCCCCGTGATCTGGCAGGATCGTCTCTACACCTCGCGGGTGACGGTCGATCTGGCGACCGGCAAGGAGAGCCGACCCGTGCGAGCGAAATCATCCAGGCAAGCGCCCAACAAACGCGGCAAGATGGATGACGAAAAGGCCGGAAACTGCGTCCCCTGGACCCTGATCGCCGATCACCACCTGATCATCGGTGGCGCTGGCGGCCACTACATGAACGATCGCGGCGGTTTCTGGGTGATCGATCTGACCACCGGCAAGCAGATCGCCGAGAACCAGCTCCTCAACGCCCCGGTCAGCGAGCGCGGTGTCGACTTCTATCGTGGCGAGAGCGCCACCGACGAATGGAAGACCTTCGGCAACAGCGCCCCCTTCGTCGCTCATGACCGGATCTACTTCCGCTCGCTGGACTACCTCTATTGCATTGGCCGCAGATGATCCGACTGTGCCCTCTTCGCGAACTGAACCATCTGTGCTAAGGGAGACTCCCATCATGCGCTCCATCCCCCTCGCCCTCCTCCTGTCCGTGATGGCCAGCATGCCGGCCGCAATCGTCAACTACCGCGGCGACGGCGAAGGGCACGCCCCCGACGACGTCCAGCTCGGCGAGACCTATGACATCGTCTGGCAGGCCCCGCTGCCCGAGCACGGCAACGGCTCGCCCATCGTCATCAACGGTCAGGCGTATGTGGTTTGCGACCCCGGTCACCAGTATGAAGTGCCTGTTCTGGTGGCAGTCGACGCGACCAGTGGCAAGGAATTGTGGCAGACGCCCATCGACCACTTCGACCTGCTGCCGGACGCGACCGAGGCGAAAGCCTTGCGTACACAGTGGTGGGACATCCGGCGTCTGAGCGGACGCCTGAGATACGAGTTGCGCAACGGTGGCGACGCCGCCGCCATCAAAAAGCAGGCCGAAGCCGCCGGGATCGAGGTGAAGGAGAACAGGGGCAAACTGGAATTGCACGCGCGCCCCAAACGCGGGCCGAAGGATCATCCAGCCGAACAGCTGATCGACAAGTACGGGTGGCCGACGATGACCTGGGGG
>JBEPXK010000118.1:0-9446 GCA_041641915.1 Planctomycetota bacterium | reverse complement strand
CGCGGCGCATTCGGAAAAAGGAAAGCCCACCGCGTGGACGGTGGGCTTTCGCTGGCGACCTGGAAGGGACTTGAACCCTCGTCCGCGCCCTGCGTCGCTCCTCGGGCCTGCGGCCCTGCGGCGCCCTCCGGGCGGGAACAGCGGCCGCCGGCCCCACCGGGGCCGGCTATCCCCGGCGAAGCCGGGGATGCCGCTCTTCCCCTCCGTTTTCGCGCTGCGCGCGAAACCTCCGGTCGAGGGCCCAAGCCCCTTCCGGATATCTGTGTGCGCGGCGCATTCGGAAAAAGGAAAGCCCACCGCGTGGACGGTGGGCTTTCGCTGGCGACCTGGAAGGGACTTGAACCCTCGACCTCCGGCGTGACAGGCCGGCGCTCTAACCAGCTGAGCTACCAGGCCAAGTCGCTGAATTGTACCCGGGCGGACCCGGAAAGAACCAGGAAGTGGGCGATGAGGGACTCGAACCCCCGACTTCCTGCTTGTAAGGCAGGCGCTCTAGCCAGCTGAGCTAATCGCCCGTGCCCGCCGTGAGGCGCGACATGTTGTGATCGGTTCTCGCTTTGGCAAGAGGAAATTCCGGTCGCGTCCAATCCCGCCCCAACGGGGAGCTGCGCGGGGGCTAATCCACTGCGGCGTCCGGGCTTGCGGCCTCCACGGCTGTCCCGTATCATGGCGCCGTACCACCCGTGTGTGGAACGGCCGACACCGCCTCCCGTCGCCGCCTTGACCTCGTCGTCAGGAAAGTCGATAGTGGATGTGTGTAACGGATCCCGCCCACCCGCAGATCCGTCAAGACTCATCTTTCGACCCGGATGGCCACGTGAGCGACCTCCTCTACCGACTCAATGATGAACAGGCCTTCTGTTCTCTCGAGCATCCGGAAGAAGGTTCGCTACGCCTCAAGCTGATGGCCGTCAGCGCCGTCGGCGCCCATGTCGACAGCACCGCCGAATTCCCCGAGAACGAGTACATGGACGTGGGCCTCGAGCTCGACGGGCAGGATGGTGCCGCGCTGTTCGCCCACGTCGCCTCCAGCGGTGCCGACGGCCTGCACCTGCGTTGGCTGCACTTCGACCCGAGCGAACGCGAGCGTTTGGCCGAGCGCATCGGCACCTTCGCCAGCTCACATGGGCTCGAAGGCGAGCCGCTGCCCGATGAACCGGATGCCAGCAAGTCCGCGCGCCGTCGCTCCCGCACCTTCCCCGCCGGCGGCGTCAAGACCGCGGCGAACAAGGCAGAACATCCCGGTACCCGCCGGGTCACACGACCCCGGGCCACCGGTACGCAGGCCGCCGACGAGTCGGGCGAGCCGCCCAAGCGCCAGACCCGCAAGATCGCACGCCCCCGTGCGCGCACGCCGAACCGCGAGCGCGAAGACGATGCGCTCACCCCCTTCAGCGACGCCGACGCACGCAACCCCGAGCCGCCCGCGGCCGACGACGGCCGTGGCGGTCGGCACCGCACCTCGTCGATCATGCCCTTCGCCGATCAGACGCCGCAGGAGGGCACGCCGACGCAGGGCGGCGATCCGCCGACGCGGCGCAAGACCCGGCGCATCGTCCGCCCCAAGGCGCCGCCACCGGCCGCGACCGGCGCGCCTGGCGCCGATCGTCAGGAGGCCACACCCAGCGGCTCCGGCGGTCTGCCGATCATCGATGAGACCGGCAAACATCTGGTGATCGAAGCCACGGACCGGTTCCAGCGCATGCCCGAAGGTGAAGCGGCTCCGACGCAGTCGCCAGCCGGCGGCAGCGAGGGGACCGGCTCGATCACCCGGCGACTCAACGTGGTCGGCGACGACGGCAAACTCGACGTCGGCGCCACCATCCGCAGCCGGGCGAAGACAGTCAACGCGACCGAACTCGCCGCGCGCCACAAGAAGGTGCGCGTGCTCAACATGAGCACCATCAAGGCGCTGATCCAGGACGCCGTCGAAGAAGCGGCGCAGCGCCTGTCCTCGTCGCTCGACGAGAGCGAACGCAAGCGTCTGCTCGAGGAGGCCGAAGGCGAGTTCCAGGAACGGATCAAGCTGATCCAGGCCGAGAAGCTCGGCCTGGAGACCCAGGCCAAGGCACTCGAGGAACAGCTCCAGCGCGCCCAGGGCCTGCTCGAAGACGAGCGCAACAAGGCGATCAGCGCCGACCAGTTCACCGTGTCCGACAAGGGCATGGAGGACATGGAGAAGCGTTTCGAGCGCATGGTCAACCGGGCGATCCAGGTCAACGGCGTCAACGATCAGATGTCGCAGGAACTGCAACAGATGGTCAGCCACCTGCTCGATACCGAGCGAGAACGCATCGCCGAACAAGCGGCGGAGGCACAGAGCCAGACCATCGCCCTGCTCGAAAAGAAGGTCTCACGCCTCGCCTCCACCCTCGAACAGACCGAGAGCGAACGCGATCGCCACATGCGCCACGCGGCCGCACTCGAGAAGTCCGGCGGCGGTGGCGCGCTCCAGAACGTCTATCAGGCGGGCATGGATACCGAGGATCCGGACCGCGAGCGCAAGCTCGAGCTGCTGCGCAACGTCTTCGACCAGAACAAGGAGATCCGCGAACAGCTCGCCGCCAGCGGCCTCAAGGTCGAGGGCCGACGCCGCAAACCGCCGCCACCGCCGCCGCGCGAAACCAGCTCAGCGGATACGGACGCAGCCGCCAGCACGGAGGCGGCCCCCCCCCCGAGCGAAGCGGAACCGGCGGCCCCCGGGTCTGCCGCCGCAGACGCCACCGAGCCGCCGGCCGACGACACCGACGCCGGGTCCGAGACCATGATGGACCCGGACGACATGCCCTGGGAACCGGGCATGAGCGTGAGTTCGGAACCGATTCCCGACGGCGAATCCGCGGTCAAGATGATGACCGGCTACAAGGACATCGCTCCGCCGCCGCTCGAACGCGCCGGCACGAGCGCCGCCGACACCGCCGCGACCACGGCGGGCGACGATGACGACGCCGAGGCGGACGATGACCCCTACGGTGATATGGGCGATCCCGACGACCAGCTCTGGGAACCCGGCATGGAAATCAGCTCCGAGCCGATTCCCGAGGGTGAATCCTCCGTCAAACCGATGACGGATTACAAGCAGTTCGAACCCCCACCCCTGGAGCGTTCGAAGAAGTAGGCCATTGAACTCCATACCCGCACGGGTAATAAAGACCCGCGTGACCCTCTGATCCATCCGCCGCATTCATCAGGAGCATCCTTCATGCCTGACATCGTCTATCTCGGAATCGACCTCGGCACCAGCCGCACCTCCATCACGTCCTCCACGGGCGTCCGGCAGACCGTCTGGTCCTACGTCGGCTACCCCAAGGACCATGTCGCGCGCAAGAAATTCGGCGGGCGCGATACCATCTACGGCAAGGAAGCGGTAGAGAACCGCCTCGCGCTGAACCTGTACCGCCCGCTGGCCGGTGGATCGATCAAGATCGCGGGCGCCAAGGACACCTCGGAGACCAAGCGCGCGGTCAAGGACCTGCTCGAATACGTGGTCGGCCTGGCCCAGGCCCCCAAGGGCGCCACCATCTACTCCGTGATCGGCGCGCCGGCTGAGGCCAGCGTCGAAGGCAAGGCGGCGATCCTCGAAGCGGCGTCGAACTGCATCGACTCGGTCATCGTCACCTCCGAGCCCTTCGCGGTGGCCTACGGCCTCGACTTCCTCGATGACACCCTGGTCATCGACATCGGCGCGGGCACCACCGACCTCTGCCGTCTCCACGGCACCATGCCCCAGCCCGAGGACCAGCGCACGCACCAGGTCGCTGGCGACGCCATCGACCAGTCGCTGGCCAACCTGATCAAAGAGAAGCATCCCGAGGCCCAGTTCAGCATCAACATGGTCCGCGGCTTCAAGGAGAAGCACTCCTCGGTCAGCACCAAGATGGACGAGGCCGAGGTCACCATGCCGGTCAAGGGCAAACCGACCAAGTTCGATATCACCGAAGAGGTCTACAAGGCCTGCTACACCATCGTACCGCCCACCGTCGCCGCGCTGCAGGACCTGATCGCGACCTACGATCCCGAGTTCCAGGTCAAGATGCGCAACAACATCCTCCTCGGCGGCGGCGGCAGCCAGATCAGCAGTCTCGGCCGCGCGATCGAGCACGCACTCGACGAATACGGCGGCGGCAACGTCACCACCGTCGAGGAACCGCAATACGCCGGCTCCAACGGCGCGCTCAAGATCGCGCTCGACATGCCCGAGGAGTACTGGCGCGAGTTCGACGCCAGCGCCACCGCCCACAGCCCGGAAGAGGGCGGCAACGTGGAGGAGGGCGCGGTCGAATAGGCCGCAGCCGTTCCCTCCGCCGTACACCCGATGACGGGCGCCACCGGCGCCCGTCATCGCTTTGGTGGCGCCCGCCGCGCCAGCGCATCCATCCCTGCTTGACCGATCTGCCTTCGCACTAGCATGGTTACATTGGCCGGCTTGCGTCCGGCCGTCCCCCAGCCCCAAAGGGAGGCTCCATGCACCGAACCCGCAGTCATTGCGGTTGGCTCTGTGCGGCCGTTCTCGCCCTCGCCGCCACCGGCGTCGGGGCGTCCGAGGACCGCCTCAAGCTCGAAGGGCTGCCCGCCCCGCATCTTGCGATCACCCCGGCCAGTGCCGGTCAGGGCGGCATCACCGACGGCATCTACCGCCAGACGCAATTCATCAATCTCTCTTCACGCAACCCCAGCCACGCCTTTTCTGTCGCTGGCAAGCCCTGTGAGCTCTCGCTCAACTCCGGCCGCGTGATCCTGCGCATCGGTGAGCAGTCGGCACAGCTGACCCGCGCGGGCAACGCCCTGCGTCCGGTGCCCTTCGAGCTGGACAACGGCGAGAAGTACGTCCTCGCCTTCCCGTACTACAGCATCAGCCGGTCGGTCCACTATCTGACCTACTGCCCCGGCTTCACCCGTTCGGGTCGTCTCGGCCGCGGCTCGTTCTCGTTCTACGATCAGAACCAGGACGGCGCCTTCACCATCGGCGAGGACGCCTACTGCGGCGGCAAGAGCGTGGCTTTCGCTCCGCTGACCGAGTTCATCGTCGACGGCGGCACCCTGCTGCACGTCGACGGCATCGCCGCCGACGGCACCTCGATCACCACCAGCGAATACGATGGCGACACCGCCGAGCTCGAGGTCGAGTGCGGCCGTCAGGGCCCTGGTGTGTTCTGTGTGTTCACCAGCGATGACGGCAAGGTCGCCTTCGCCACGGAAGGCAAGTCCGGCGACTTCACCGTGCCGCACGGCAGCTACAAGCTCGCCTACGGCATCGCGGTCGACCGCCGTGGCACCGCGACCGCGGTCATCAAACCGGGCACCCATCAGGGCGTCGCGGTCAGCGATGACACCACCGTCGCCGTCGGCGGGCCGTTCTCCTTCGAGTTCCGTTACATGCGCCAGGGCAACAAGGTCGTATTCAGCCCCCGCGGGTTCATCGTCCGCGGCGCCAACGGCGAGGTCTACGAAGGCTGGGATTTCCAATCGCCCCCGCGGCTCTCGGTGGTCGAAGGCAACGCGCCACGCGCGCTCGGTTCCTTCGAATACGGCTGAGGAGGTCTCTGCCCGCTCTCCGTGCGAGAGCAAGACATCACCTCCCGCCGCGCCGCCGATGGCACCATCAAGCTGGTCATGGAAGCCATGATCAAGGGCTTCGGCAAGGTCCAGGGCGTCCAGGACTTCCAGTAGGCCGCGACGACAATCGGCAACCACACGAACAGGGATGCTCCGGCATCCCTGTTTCGTTGTCGGGGCCGTAACGCAGCAGGGACCGGTGCCGATGGCCGGTTGTGCCCCGCATGCTGACTCCTATCGTGCTCATCTCCTCCATACGGAGGCGGAACGCGCCTGGTGGCGCGCGCGGCCTTCAAAGCCGTCGCGGGGCCGAAAGGCTCCGGGTGGGTTCGATTCCCATGCGCCTCCGCCATACCCATCGCCGATCGAGCGGTCCATGTCCCACGCCCTGCTGCGCCAGATTCCGGCCGTCTCCCGCCTGCTCGAGGACCCCGCCCTGCGGCCGTTGGTCGCCGCCCACGGCGCCGGGCTGGTGACCATGGTCCTGCGCGATCGGCTCGGCAGGCTGCGCGAGGCGCTGCTCACAGGCGCAACCGACCGGCTGCCGAGCAGCGCCGAATGGGCCGACGCGGTGGAACGCACCGTGCGCCGCTTCGCCGATCCCGACGGCAGGCGGGCGATCAACGCCACCGGCATCCTGTTGCACACCGGTCTGGGCCGCGCCCCCCTGTGCGACGCGGCCCGGGCGGCACTCGCCGGGGTCGGCCGCTACAGCGTCCTCCAGACCGATCTGGCCACTGGACGCCGCAGTCTGCGCGAAGCCAAGGTCGAACGGCTGCTGCAGCAGCTCACCGGCTGCGAGGCGGCGACGGTGGTCAACAACAACGCCGCGGCGACGATGCTGGTACTCAACACCCTGTGCGACGGTCGCGAGGCGATCATCAGCCGCGGCCAGCTGGTCGAGATCGGCGGCGCCTTCCGCATGCCCGATGTCATGGCCCGCAGCGGCTGCACCATGTGCGAGATCGGCACCACCAACCGCACCCACCTGCGCGATTACGCCGCGGCGATCAGTGAGACCACCGGCATGCTGGTGCACGTCCACACCTCCAATTACCGCGTCCGCGGTTTCGGCGGAACGCCGCCGGTCGGCGAGCTCGCCCCGCTCGCGGCCCAGCACGGCCTGCCCCTGCTCGACGACCTGGGCAGCGGAGCGCTGGTCCCGCTCGCCGACTTCGGCATCACCTCCGAACCGCTGGTACGCGACAGCCTCGCCGCCGGCAGCGATGTCTGTTGTTTCAGCGGCGACAAGCTCATCTGCGGCCCGCAATCGGGCATCATCTGCGGCCGCCGCGAGCTGATCGCCCGCATCCGCGCCAACCCCTTCGCGCGCATGTTCCGCGTCGGCAAGCTCACCCTCGCCGCGCTCGAGGCCACGCTGGTCCACTTCGTCAACGCGGACCACGCCGAAGCGCTGCCTTTCTACCGCATGCTCGCCCACCCGCTCGCTGAGCTCCAGGCCCGGGCCGAAGAACTGGTCGAACGGCTACCCCCCGGGCGTGCGCAGGTCGAGGCAGACCTGAGCTACATCGGCAGCGGCTCGATTCCCGACGAGGGCATCCCCACCCGGGTGGTCTGCGTGCGCACCCCCGGCGTCTCACCGACCACCCTCGCCCGACGCTGCCGCGAGCAGGTGCCCGCGTTGTTCGCGCGCATCCGCGATGACGCGCTGGTCTGCGACCTGCGCACCGTCGCCGCCGACGAGCTCGAACCCCTGGCCGCGGGCCTGCGCGCGGCGCTGACGGACTGAGTTCGCGATGGCGCCGGAGCGCGAGCAGATGCCGGACATCCTCCCGGTGATGGTCGGCACCGCCGGCCACGTCGACCACGGCAAGACCGCGCTGGTCCAGCACCTCACCGGCTGCAGCCTCGACCGCCATCCCGAGGCCAGAGCACGCGGGCTGACCATCGATCTCGGCTTCGCCCCCTGTCGCCTGCCAGGCAACCGCATGGTCGGGATCATCGACGTCCCCGGCCACGAGGACTTCATCCGCAACATGGTCGCCGGGGCCGCATCGATCGACATCCTGCTGCTGGTGGTCGCTGCGGACGACGGCGTGATGCCGCAGACGCGCGAACACCTCCGCATCGTTCGCACCCTGCGCACGGCGCGGGTGCTCGTGGCGGTGACCAAGATCGATCTCGTCGATGCGGACATGCGCGCGCTGATGGTCGACGAGCTCCAGACCTTCCTCGCTGCAACCGGCTGCAGCGAAGCGCCGATCCACTGCGTCTCCAACCTGACCATGGAGGGCATCCCCGAGCTGCGCCGCGCACTCGACGCCGCCATCGCCGACACGCAGCGCAGCCCCGACCCCCGCGCTTTCCGCATGCACATCGAGCGCTCATTCACCGTCGCCGGCCACGGCACCGTGGTCACCGGCATCCCGACCTCCGGTGCGCTCGCCAGCGGTGAGCGCGTCGCGCTGCGCCCGCACGACAGCGTTCACGGCGTGCGCGCGATCCAGAACTACAAGCACGACAGCCAGCGCGCGCTGCCCGGCATGTGCTGCGCGATCAATCTGCGCGATCTCGACAGCAACCACGCACGGCGCGGCACCACCCTCGCCGCCCCGGACCGTTACCCGGCGACCTCCACGCTGGTCGCGACCGTCACCAACGGTCTCGAGACGCTCACCGTCAAGCGTACCTCCCGCTTGCGGCTGCACGCCGGTACCGCCTCGGTCGAGGCGACGATCAAGCTGCTCGATGCCGAGGCCCTGGCTCCCGGCCGGCAGGCGCTGGCGCGCATTGCGCTCGCACGACCGTTCTGCCTTGCCGCCGGCGATCGCTTCATCCTCCGTGCCCACGATCGGCGCGGCACCATCGGCGGCGGACGCGTGCTCAGCGTGCGCGCCGGGATCGTGCGCCGCAGCGCCCCGGGCTTCGACCAACGCATGGCCGCGGCCCGCGAAGCGCTTGCGCGCGAGGATCTCCTGCTCTGCGAATGTCTCGCTGGCGATGCCCCGATCCTCACGCGCTCCGAGGCCAGCAGGCTCACGCAGCTGCCGGCCGACGCCGCGGCCGAAGCGCTCGACGCCGCGCGTGCCGCGGGTCATCTCACCGCGCTGGGCAACAAGGCCGTCCTGGTCGATCAACGCATCGCCGAGGTCGCGCGCGCCATCGTCGCCGCCGCCCGCCGCCATCACCAGGCCCATCCCCTCTCCAACGGCCTGCAGCCCTCACGGGTGTGTGAGCTCGCCGGCGTCGATGCCGGCTGCTGGAAGGATCTGGCCCGCGCCCTCACCGCCACCGGCGAGCTGAGCGTACGCCACGGCCGGCTCGCCCTGGCCGATTTCGCGCCCGCGCTCAGCGCGAAGCAGGCCCAGGGCTACGCCACCCTGACCCGCGCGGTGGCCGACGCCGGCCTGGCGGCTCCGGCCATCGGCGATCTCAAGCGCACGCTGGGCATCAGCGTCAACGACCTCAAACTCCTTGCCGGCCTGCTGGTCGAAGAGGGCCTGGCCGTACGCTTCGGCCAGAATCTGATGGACGCCGACTACCACGCCACCTGCCGCCGCGCCCTGCGCGATCTCTTCGCCCGTCAGCACACCGTCGACGTCAAGCAGTTTCGCGACGCCACTGGCGTATCGCGCAACCTCGCCATCACCCTGCTCGAGGGCTTCGACGCCGAAGGCCTGACCCGCCGCGAGGGCGACGCGCGGGTGCTCATCGGCTGATACCCCCTCCGGCCCAGCGAGCCGAGGAGGTTCCCGTCCATTAACTACTCAGGGGCTTCGCCCCTACGGTCCATTCGCAAGCGAATGGACCCAAGGTGGGCCTCCGCCCACAACCCAAGGGTTGAGCATAGGGCTCCGGCCCACCTTTCTGCTCTTCCATCAGGGGACTTCGTCCCCCGAACCCCCTGTGCCTCGACGGCTTGTGACAGC
>JBEPXK010000117.1:0-9450 GCA_041641915.1 Planctomycetota bacterium | reverse complement strand
CGGCGCAGTTCGCGCTCGAGGCGATAGGCTCCCACCGTACGGAGATCCGTGCGGTTTGGCTCATCCGGGTCCGCGTCCATGGACGCTCCGATCGTCGGCGGACCGGCCTGCGGCTCCAGCACAAACCGTGGCGCGTGTCTGCCCGCAGTGGCGGTCAGTCGGGGGCGGCCTCGCCCTGCGCGCGGTAGCGGATGAAGACCAGGTGGTCCATCTCGCTGACCAGCTCGTTCTCCTCGTCGAGTACGTCGCGCTCCACCGGCAGCACGCTGATCTCGTCGACCTGATCCGCCGGAATCTCGCGCAGGGCGCGATTGGCCATGGTCTCGAGCTGCTCGAAGCTGTTGGCGGCTTCCTCCAGCAAGGAGATCAGGCGTATCTGGACGTGCTCGCTCATAGCCGGCGTTGTAGTCACCGCCGATCAGCGGGCAACGCAATCCGCTTGCCGCCGGGCCTTGCCTCTGCAGGCAGTGTCCTAGCATGCGCGTCCGTCCGTTGCCCGGGCCGGGCGAACCGCGACCCGAGCGACGACGCCAATCGCTGGAAGGGACGCCCATGATCACCGTTTCCGAGCTCACGGTCCAGTTCGGCGAACACCCCTTGTTCGAGAACGTGAACCTGCGTCTGGTCGGCGGCAACTGCTACGGCATCATCGGCGCCAACGGGTCGGGCAAGTCGACCTTCCTCAAGGTCCTCACCGGCGAGCTCGAACCGACCACCGGTTCGATCGCGCTTGATCCCGGCTGTCGCATGGGGTGGCTCAAACAGGACCGCGATGCCTTCGAGGAGGTGCGCATCCTCGACGTGGTGGTCCAGGGCCACGAGGAGGTCTGGCGGCTGCAGCAGCAGATGGACGAGCTCTACGCCAAGGAGGACTTCTCCGACGCCGACGGCGAGGCGGTGGCACATCTGCAGCAGCGCTTCGACGAGATCGACGGCTACACCCAGGAATCCAACGCGGCCGAGGTGCTGACCAACCTCGGGGTCGCGCCCGCCCTGCATCAGCGACCGATGCGCGAGATCGACGACGCGCTCAAGGTCCGGGTGCTGCTGGCCCAGGCGATCTTCTCTCGCCCCGACCTGCTGCTGCTCGACGAGCCGACCAACAATCTCGACATCGAGACCATCGCCTGGCTCGAGCAGTTCCTTGCCGATTACGAGGGCTGCATCCTGGTGGTCAGCCACGACCGCCACTTCCTCAACCGCGTCTGCTCGCATGTGCTCGACGTGGATTTCCGCACCATCCGCCCCTTCGTCGGCAACTGGGATGTCTACGCCGCAGCCGAGGCCCTGGCGCGGGCCCGGCGTAGCAAGGAGCAGTCACGCATCGATCAGCAGGTGGAGAAGCTCAAAGGCTTCGTTCAACGCTTTCGCACCAACGCCGCGCGCTCGCGCCAGGCCACCAGCCGGCAGAAGCAGATCGAACAGCTCTCCGGTCAACGGGTGGTACCCTCCAGCCGGGTGGCGCCGCGCCTCCGCTTCGCCTTCGAGCGGCCCAGCGGGCACGACATCGTGCGGGTGGAGGGCCTCGGCTTCGCCCACGACGCCGACACCACCATCTGCCGTGACCTCGCCTTCGCGATCGAACGCGGCGACAGGATCGCCGTCGTCGGTCGCAACGGCATCGGCAAGACCTCGCTTCTGCGCCTGTTGCTCGGCGAGCTCGAGCCCGACGCCGGCAGCGTGACCTGGGGCGGCACGGTCTCCCGCAGCTATTTCCCCCAGGAATCCGGAGCGCTGTTCACCAGCGACGAGAGTATCCTCGCCTGGATCAGCCACTACGCCGAGGTCCAGGACGTCAACACCATGCGGGCGATGCTGGGGCGGATGCTATTCTCCGGCGAGGAGGTCAAGAAGCCGGTCAACGTGCTCTCGGGCGGCGAGCGCGTCCGCTGCCTGCTGTCGATGGTCATGCTCCAGGGCGCCAACTGCATGATCCTCGACGAGCCGACCAACCATCTCGACCTCGAGAGCATCGAGGCGCTGCAGGAGGCGTTGGAGGGCTACGGCGGCACGCTGATCTTCGTCAGTCACGACCGCCAGTTCGTTGACAGCGTCGCCAGCCGGGTGCTGGTGATGCACGAAGGCGGCATCGAGGACTGGCGCGGAAACTACAGCGACTACCGCGCGGCCAAGGGACTGGACTGAGTCCGGCTCAGCGCGCGTCGGCGGCGTCGTACCGTCCCGGGGCGTAGTTGGCCCGACGGGTGGCGAGCAGCTCCTGCGCGGTGGCGTCGTCGGCGCGGGCATGCTGGACGAACGGCCAGATCGCGATCGAACCGCGCGAGTCGAAGCGCCCGACCAGCTCGCAGTAGCGCGGCGCGATGCACGCGACCAGATCGGCGACGATCAGCTCGCAGACATCCTCGTGGAAGCCGCCGTGCATACGGAAACTACCGAGGTATTCCTTGAGCGACTTCGATTCGATCAGGTGATCGCCGGGGATGTAGTTGATCGTCAGCGCGGCCCAGTCGGGCTGGCCGGTCACCGGGCACAAGGCGGTGAAGCGCAGGCAGGCCAGGGTGACCCAGCGGTACAGCTCCGCGCTGCCGTGTCGATCGGCGCGCGGGATCGCCTCGAGCAGGTCCGGGGCGTAGGTGAAGGGGGTCTCGCGACGTTTGCCCAGACTCGCAGAAGGCAGCGCTTCCGGCCCGCGGGCGTCGGCGGGGGTGGTCATGGTCGTTCCTCTTCGCGCGCGGTCTCGCGCCGCTCCAGGGTCAGGAAACAGAGCACGCCCTCCTGCCGCCGGCCGGTTTCGATCCAATCGTCCGGATCGTAGGCAGGAAAGCGGCGATCGCCCGGGTGCTCCTCGTCGATCAGCGTCAACAGCATCCGCGTCACCTGCGGCAGGTACAGCCGGTAGACCGCTTCGCCACCGCAGATCATCGGCACCGGCCGGCGATCCGGCCGCGCGCCGCGCATGCGCGCCTGGGCGAGCGCTGCCATAGGGTCGTCGGTCACCAGCACGTCGTCCGGGGTGGGTGGCCGCCGCCGGCTGAGCATCACCACGCTGCGCCCGTCGAGCGCGCCGCCGAGCGATTCCCAGGTCACCCGGCCCATCACCAGCACCCGCCTTATGGTTTCGCGGCGGAAGTGAGCCAGATCGGCCGGATGATGCCACGGCAACGCCCCCTGCGAACCGATGACCCGGTCGCGGGCCAGGGCGGCGATGAGATCGAGCGGCTGCATGCGCGCACCATAGCCGGCCTGGCCGGCGGGGCGAGGGTGGGGATGCGGATGGCTGAGGGCTTGCCGTCCGGGTGGGGGCGGCGGGCATGCAGCGAGCGGCGTGGAATGGAGTGCCCGGCGCCCGGGTCGCGCCGGTTCGCGTATCGACAGGACCGTGATCGCGGCGATGATCCGGCATGGCCGCTCGGGTGTTGATCGTGCTCGCCGGCAATGTCGGGCCGGCTTCGCTCGCGGCCACGGGTGATTACGACGTCCTGTTTCGCACGGGGTTGGGCCTGAGCGCGGCGCGGGCGCCGGTGGTCCAGGCCCATCGTGGCGAGGCCTTGCCCGAGCCCACGTTGTTCGCCGGGGTGGTGGTCAGCGGATCGATCGCGATGGTCACCGAGGCTCGTGCGTGGATGCATCGGCTTGGCCGGTGGATCCTGCGCTGCCACGAGGCGGGCGTCCCCGTGCTGGGGGTGTGCTTCGCCCACCAGTTGTTGGCGGTGATGCGCGGCGGTCGGGTGGCGGACAATCCGCACGGTCCGGAATATGGCAGCTACACGCTGGCCACCACGCCGGCGGCAGCGAGCGATCCCCTGTTCGCCGGCCTGCCGCGGCGGCCGGTGGTGCACGAACAGCACGTCCAGGCGGTGCTTGATCTGCCGGTCGACGCCGTGTTGTTGGGCGCCACCGCCCGCGATCCCTGCAATGCGGTGCGCTACGCCCCCGGTCTGTGGGGTGTGCAGTTCCATCCCGAATCGCTGCCGGTGAACGTGCACAACGCGATCGAGGCCATGCAGGCAACGCTGGTCGCCGATGGTCAGGATCCGGCGGCCTGCCGTGCGACCATCGCCGCGTCGCCCGTCGGCCCGGCGCTGTTGCAGCGGTTCCGTCGGGCGATCTGCGGCCTGGCCGACTGAGCGCGGGCTCAGTCGGTGGCGTCCTCTGCGTCCTCTGCGTCGTCCGTTGCCGTCGCCGGCGCTTCGTCATCCGTTGAGCCGGTATCGGTCTGCAGTGTCGCCCGGTGGCTCATGGTCATGCGTACCTTCATCGGGATCTCCATGCTCCGGCCCTGGGCGTCCATGTGCAGCGATCCCTCGACGGTCTGTTCGAGGTCGAGCTGTACCGGCCACCCGCTCGCCCGATCGAAGATCACGGTTCCCGTCTGGGTGCCGGAGAGGTCGGGCTTGACCGTCATCGGCCCCATCTGCATCTCGCCCTGAGCCGCCGTCATGCCGCTGCTCAGCTCGGCCACCGCCCGATCGGCGTCGTGTTCCTGCAGGACGTACTCGCTGTCGACCTCGATCGCGAAACCCATGTTGATGGCGATTTCGCGCTTCCAGCTGTCGCCCGGTCGCACTGGTTGCTCGGGGTGGTGGGCCAGGAGCGATTCCGCGCTCTGCTCCATCGCCTGCTTGCCGAACTGCTTGCGGGTCTGTTCCTTGACCATCTCCAGCTGCTGCGGTGGAAGGGTGTCGGCCATGCTCGCGGCCAGCTTGTCGACCAGGCCGTCGAGACCCTCGCTCGCGATCACCGAGCCGCGGCGGTCGCAGGTGATCGTGTAGCGGGTCTCGGGCAGCGCGGCGAGCGGCTTCATCGCGGCGGGGACGGCCTGGTCTGCGGCCTGCGAGTCATAGCTCTGGGCTGGTTGACCGGGCGCCGACTGTTCGACCGCCACCCGGGTGATGGTGATCGCGATGGTGGTGTGCGCGCCCTCGCTGGCGGTCACCTCCATGCGGTTGCCGATGGTCGTCTTCTGTTCCACCGTCTGCTCGATGCCCTGGACGGTCTGGGTGATGGTCTGGTCGGCGATGGTCTCGGTGTGATAGACGGAACCGACCGTCGGCCGCAGGGCCAGGGTGATGGCCTCGGCCTGTGCCGCTGCCTCGGACCCGCCCTCGGCGCCGTGGGCGGTGCTCACGACGAAGGCGAGGAGGATCAGGGGGGCCGCGGGTACGAGGCGCGGTGCATGGTGCATGGAGGCTCCTTCAGGAGAGGGGAGATTGGCGATCGGGGGACGTGTCGGAAGCGGCAGAGGTTTCAGCCGCGTCCGCTGCGCCGGCGCGGCCGAGGCTGGCGCTGCGCGCCCGGCCCTCTTCGAGCCAGCGGCGCAGGCCGGCGATGTTCTCCTTCTGCGAGACCACCAACGGGACCAGGCGCCGGCAGGCCCGCAGCACGTCGTCGGTGGTGAACTCGCGGTTTTCGTCGAAGGCGGCGTACATCGCATCGGTGATCGCCTGTTCGATCTCGGCGCCGACGTGATCGGCGCTGGCCGCGGCGAGTGCGTCGAGGTCGTAGGCCGCGGGGTCGCGGCCGCGCTTGCGTAGGTGGACGGCGAAGATGGCGGCGCGTTCGGCCGGGCTCGGCAGGTCGAGGAAGAAGACCTCATCGAAGCGTCCGCGGCGCAGGAGTTCGGGCGGGAGCTTGGCGATGTCGTTGGCGGTGGCGACCACGAATACCGGCGCGGTCTTCTCCTGCATCCAGGTCAGGATCGAGCCGAAGATGCGGGTCGAGACGCCGGAGTCGCCGCCGCCGCCGTGGGCCAGGGCCTTCTCGATCTCGTCGATCCACAACACGCAGGGAGCGACCGCCTCGGCCAGCTTGAGCGCTTTGCGCGCGCGTTCCTCGGACTCGCCCATCATCGATCCGAACAGGGAGCCGACATCGAGCCGGATCAGCGGCAGGTACCATTCACCCGCGATCATCTTTGCGCACAGGCTCTTGCCGGTGCCGGGTATGCCGATCAGCGCGATGCCGCGCAGCGGCGGCAGGCCATAGGCCTCGGCCTCGCGGCTGAAGGCGCGGCGGCGTTGCCGCAGCCAGCGTTTGAGCGCGTCGAGTCCACCGACGTCGCGCGGGGCTTCCTCGGTAGGATAGAATTCCAGCGCCTGGCTCTCGCGGATGATCAGCTTCTTCTGTTGCGAGACCAGCTTGACGTCTTCGGCCTGGAGTCGGCCGTCGCGGACGATGGCCATCGCGAACACCCGCTGGGCCTGGGATGCGGTCAGTCCCTTGGCCGCGCCGAGCAGGCGATCGTGTTCCTCGCTCGTCATGTCGGTGCTCACGCCGGGGGCACGCAGCAGGCGGGTGAGGACCTTGTCGAGCATCGGCAGGTCGGGCGGCGGCAGCTCGATCGCCACCATGTCGTCCTTGAGCTCCAGCGGCACCGCGGCGCTGGGGGTGACCACCAGGATCGATTTACGGGTGTATTTGAGCCGCTGCGCGAGATTGCGCAGTTTGCGCCGGACCGGGGCGTCTTCCCAGTGGAGATGGAAGTCGCGTAGCACGAACACCCCTCGGGTGTCGGTACGCGCGATCGCATCGAGCGCGTCGATCGGCGTCTTGGCCCGTGGGAGTATCTCGTCCTCGCCGACCAGCACCGCGAAGCCGTCGGCGACATCCCAGGCGAAGCACTTGCGCCGGGTACGGCTGCACAGCTCGCGTATGCTCTCCACCGCCCGTTCCTCTTCGATGGTGACCACCGCCACCAGGGGGTACCGGGCGCGGAGGAAGACATCGAGTTCGCGCTCGAAGGTCATGCCCTGATCCTGGCGCGATATGGGCCGGGTTCCACCGCCGGTCGATGGTGGGCGATTGCTGCGGCTGCTGGCCGATGGCGCGCCGTCTGGTGCGTCTCCGTCGCCCTTGCGCTCGACAGTCCGGTTCCGCGGCGGTAGCACATGGCGTGCGTACCGCGCAGCTGCTGTCCGAATCCGCGTTCGCCCGCATCGCCGCGGCGTATCGAAGGCGTTGGGGGATCGACCTGTGCGCGGTCGAGGCTGATGGGGCGCCGGTCCACGGTGCGCCGGGCTTCTTCGCTCCCGCCGATCCGGGCCAGATCGTTCCGCATCTGCTCGACGAATGTCTGCGATGGGGCGAGCCGACCATCTGTGCGCACCCCATCGGCGAGCAGGATCGCCTGCTGTGGGCGGTACCGGTGATGCACAACGCCGCGGTCCACGGCGGTATCACGGCCGCGGTAGGCGTGAACGCCGTGTTCCCGGCCGAGCCTGGCGATGCCGCCCTCGACCTGCGTCGGGCCTGCCGTCATCTGCGTCTGCTGGCCACGCGGCACAACGTGACCAACGCCGCCCTGCTCGCCGAGCGGCGCCGCGCCTACCTGCGCGAGCAGGAGAAGGCCTACTACCTGCACGAGAGTAAGCGCGGCTCGCCGCTCTCGATCCAGGAGGCCTATCTGCGCGAGGAGCCGGCCCTGCTCTCGGCGATCCGCCAGGGGCGACGCGCCGAGGCGACCACCATCCTCAACCGCATCCTGGTGATCATCTATCATCGCGGCGGGGAGCGGCTCGATCTGATCAAGAGTTTCGTCATGGAGCTGGTCGCGGCGATGTGCCGCGCCGCGGTCGAGGCCGGCGGCGCGGCCCATGATCTGCTGGGCGTGAATTACACCGCCCTGAGCGCGCTCGGCGAGGCGGAGACCGAAGAGGACCTGGCCGCCTGGCTGGTGGCGATGTGCAACCGCGTGTTCGACGTGGTCGCCGCCACCACCCACCGGCCGGTGGCTTCGGTGCTCCAGGCCGGCCTGCGCTACATGCGCGCGCATCACGCCGAGCCCTTGGGTCGCGACGCCGTCGCCGCCATGGCCGGCGTCAGTCCGTCGCATTTCTCGCGCCTGTTGATCGAGCGCACCGGCCGTGGTTATACCGATACCATCAACCAGATCCGGATCGACCATGCCGCGGAACTCCTGCGCCGCACCACGGCGAGCGTGCTCGAAATCGCGCTGACGGTCGGCTTCAACGACCACTCGTATTTCACCAAGGTGTTCAAGCGGCACATGGGCAAGACGCCGCGGGCGTACCGCCGGGCCGAGCAGCGGGGGTAACGCCCGGCGGGAGGCGCTGCCCCCGCTGAATAGAAGCCCCAGGTGGGCGCGCTCGTCGGCCGCGTGTCCGGCGCCGCCATCGACCGGAGGTCTCCCATCCCGGTCGCCAACCGCATGAGATTACCAGAAAAACGACACGGATGGCGAGACCGCTGCCAGTTCGGGGCCATGCTCTGATGGCCATGGCGGCGCCTTCCCACCCCCGCCGCCGACTGGAGTGAGCAGCATGACGACCGGCCGCGAGATCTTCCTGGCACAGATGCGACGGCTCCCGGCGCCGCGCCCCGCCTGGGTGCCGTTTGCCGGTGTGCACGCGGGCAGCCTGATCGGCGTCGACGCGCGAAGCTATCTGCATTCGGTCGAGCACATCGTCGCCGGGCTGCAGGCGGCGCATGCGTCGTACCGCCCCGATGCCCTGCCGGTGGTGTTCGACCTCCAGCTCGAGGCCGAGGCGCTCGGCTGCCCCGTGGCCTGGGCCGAGCAGGCACCGCCATCGGTCACCGGCCATCCGCTCGCATTGTCGGATGCCGAGCTGCCGGGCTTCGATCTCGACGCGGGCCGGGTCCCGCTGGTGCTCGAGGCCACCAGGCGCCTGCGGGCGCTCTTCGCGGACGAGACTGGTCTGCTCGGCCTGGTCTGCGGTCCATTCACCCTGGCCATGCATCTGCTCGGCACCGACATGTTCCTGGCCATGTACGACGATCCGGACCGGGTCCAGCAGGTCGTTGCCCACGCCGCGACGGTCGCGGCGCGGATGTCCGAGGCCTATCTGGCGGCGGGCTGCGATGCGATCGCGGTGGTCGATCCGATGCTCAGCCAGATCGCACCCGATGCCGCCAGCCGCTTCGCCTGCCCGCATCTCGATACGGTCTATGCGGCGGTGCACGCGGTCGGGGCGCCGGTGGCCCTGTTCGTCTGCGGTGACGCCACCGCCAATCTGGACGTGTTGTGCGCCGGAGGCTGCGACGCCATGAGCGTGGATGAGAACCTGGATCTGGCTGCGGCCAGGGCGGTATGCGCCCGCCACGGCACCGCCCTGGGCGGCAATCTGGGTCTGACCATGCCCCTGCTCACCGGCGACCCGGCCGCCTGTCGGCGCGAGGCTCTGCGCTGTCTCGATGCCGGCGGCGAACAGGGTTTCATCCTCGCCCCGGGCTGCGACCTGCCCTACGCCACCCCGTCGGCGAACCTCGCCGCGGTGGCCGCGATCGTGCACGACCCCTATCAACGCGAAGCGACCCGCGCGGCGGCGGTCCCGGCTGCGGCGGCGGTCGCGGCGATCGCCCTACCCGACTATGCCATGATCCCGACGGTGGCGGTCGACATCCTCACCCTCGACTCGGCCACCTGTCCGCCCTGCCGGTACATGGTCGACGCGGTGGATGCGGCGATCGCCGTGGGGGGGGTGCCGGTCGAACGCCACGAACGCAAGTTGG
>JBEPXK010000116.1:0-9457 GCA_041641915.1 Planctomycetota bacterium | reverse complement strand
CCGACCTTGGGCGGGAGCCGCAACAGCGGCGTGATGGTGGTCTGGCTCTGACCGGTGCGCCCCTCGTAGAACACGCCGCCGGCGAGGACGACCACGCTCTCGAGCGCCTCGGTCAGATCCGCGCCCTTGTCCTGGCTGAGGATGCCACCGCCGTCGGGCCGGAGCCAGCCGACCAGCGGCCGCATCCATTCCTGCATCTGGCCTTCGATCGGTCCGGGCATGGGGAACTGGGTCCAGCCGACCCGGTCGGTGTCGAAGTCGACCTTGAGCGCGCGCATCAGCGGGCCGAGCGCGACCTTCGGTTCCGGCGGCGGCTGCCGCTGCATCGGGTTGTTCTGCGGCGGCTGCTTGCGCGGTTCGCTCGGCGCCATGGACGGATTGACCATTGGGAAGGGGTCGACCATCAGCACGCAGGGCCGCCCGGCCCAGATATAGTCATAGAGGTAGCCGATCTGATCGGGGGTCAGGTCGCTCGGACCGGCGGCGATCAACACGTCGATATCGGCGCTGATCGGCTCGCGCAGGGCCACGGGGCGGACCTCGTACTGGCGTTCCCACTCCTGGACCATCGCCCAGCGCGGGCTCTCCTGGAACGAGCCGCCGGTGAAGTCGTAACCACCCTCCATCTTGAAGCCGGTGGAGACGATGCCCAGCACCGGCAGGCCGAGGTCCTCGTCGGCGTCGGCGTCGGCGTCGGCGGTTTCCGCCGCATCCGTCTCGCCCGCGGTCGCGTCATCCGCGGCCGGAGCGGCAGCGGCGGCCAGCGCAGCGTGCTGCCGGCGCGCGACGGTGCGGATCGCACGGACCATCTCGAACTCGATCGGCAGCCCCTTGTCAAAGAAGGGGATCGTCTGCATGTAGGGCCCGGCCACCGCCACGGCGCCGAGGAAGACGTTCACGTTGGTGGTACGGGCGATGTTCTCGCTCGCCACCTGACGGGTGATCATGCCGTACTGCTCGCGCGCCTCGTCGGCGATCGGGCCGACGTCGTTCTCGGGGAACTTGTAGCGCACCACCACCTCGTCGCCGCCGGCACGTTCGATCGCCAGCGCCATGTCGAGGATCTCCTGCCGGCGTACCTGCAGCTGTTCGGGCAGGTTCTGGCTGATGACCACCGTCATGACCACCGGCACCTCGAGCTCCTCGAGGACCTCGGCGCTGGCCGGATGCAGCGAGCTTACCCCCTCCATGGTCAGATCAGCGTTGAGATGATAGCGCTGGCCGATCAGGGCGAGGTTGACGCACAGCGCCAGGCCGAGGGCCGCGTTGACCACCGCCATCACGGCCTTGCCCTGGGCCTGGGCGTGCCAGGTGGTCCGGGCGTTGATCACCAGCCAGGTCAGCGCGAGCCCGGCGATGGTCACGCCGAGAGCCGAGAATACCGAACCGATGCCGATCAGCCCGTTGTTCAGGGCGCGGAACCAGCCGTCGGTCGCCCAGTCGAAACCGAAGCCGACGATCGCGCAGAGCAGAACGCCGAGCACGAAGGCGATCGCCTGGTGCGCGACCATCGCGCTGGCCAGCAGACCCAGCGCGCAAAAGGCGATCCCGGCCAGCCACCAGCCGAACAGGTTGACCGCGATCAGGCCCCAGTCGGGGTCACCGAGATAGGCGAGGAAGAACAGGTGGGTGAGGTTGAAGGCCATCGCCACGGTGAAGAAGCCGGCCACCGCGAAGAACTTGCCGAGCACCGCGTCGAGCACGCTCACCGGCATGGTCAGCATCAATTCCTCGGTCCCCTGCTCACGCTCGACAGACCACGCCGGCATGGCGATGGTGGGCACGAAGACCATCAACAGGATCGGCATCACCGAGTAGAGCAGGCCGAAATTGGTTACGCCCAGCTTGGCGTACTGATCGGGGAAGAACAGCAGGCCTGCCGACAGGCAGACGAAGAAGAGGATAAAGATGTAGCCCAGCGGATTGCCGAGATAGCTGTGTAGCTGTCGCCGGAAGACGGCGGCGATGCCGTGGGGGTTCAGCATCGTCGTCATGCCACCACTCCTTTCGTCAGTTCACGGAAGCGCTGCTCGAGGCTCGAGTCGCCGGCGAGTTCGCCGGGGGTGCCGCGGAACACGATGCGCCCTTCGCTGATCAGCAGCACGCTGTCGGCCACCGCCTCGACCTCCTGCAGAATATGGGTGCACAGCAGGATGGTCCGGTCCTTGGCCAGGTCGCGGATCAACTGGCGCACCAGCTGGATCTGGTTCGGATCGAGGCCGGAGGTCGGCTCGTCAAGGATCAGCACGCGCGGGTCGTGGAGCATCGCCTGGGCCAGGCCGACGCGCTGGCGATAGCCCTTGGAAAGCTTGCTGATGGTCTTGTGCCAGACCTCGGCCAGGCGGCATTGCTCGACCACCCGGTCGAGCGCCTCCTGCAATGCAGCCGGCGCCATGCCGCGGGCACGGCCGCAGTAGCGCAGGAACACCGCCGGCGAGATGTCCTGGTAGAGCGGGCCGTTCTCGGGCAGGTAGCCGAGCTGCCGGCTGGCCTCGATCCGCGACTCGATGACATCGTGGCCGTTGACCATGGCCGTACCCGCGCTCGGCGCGAGATAGCCGGTCAGAATGCGCATGGTTGTCGACTTGCCCGCGCCGTTGGGACCGAGGAAGGCGGTGATGGAGGCGCTGGGCACCTCGAAGCTCACGTTCTCGATGGCGGTGAACTCGCCGTAGTACTTGCACAGGTTGCTGGCGATGATCGGCGCCGTTCCGGCGCCGTTCGTCGCCCCCTCGTCTGGACTCATACTCGCTCCTCGCGCAATGCGTTCGTGGCGTAGACGAAGTACCGTCCCACCATTTTCAGCCCGGAGCGGCGTTGCGGCCACGTACAGTGTGATGCAGCCGCCGGACGCGCCGGGCCGACCCGATCGGGTCATTCTGGCATGTTGTTCGCCCGTCCTGCAAACAGCGTTCCATATCGCAGCGGGGTCAGCGCACCAACTGCCGACCGCCGTCGTCGCAGGTCCTGGGCCGCTGGCTGCCGACCGGCGCCCCGCCCACCGTCGTGCCGGCGTTGAACGCCGCGACCGAGGTACTAGCATGCGCCCCGCCGCGCGACCGCCGGTCGCGGCATCATCAGCAACCACTCCGGCGAGCGGACCGTACCCATGCGTTTTGATATCAGCCGCGATTTCCTCGACGGGATCGCCATGCAGCAGCCCAACAAAGGCAACACCGGCAACGGCGAGATCAAGGTCAACGGCGGGCTGCACTTCCTCCCCTCCAGCCCGGACGGGACCATGCACACGGCGATCGTCTCGCTCGGCCTGTTGGTCGACGGCCAGGAGCAGCCCTTCGCCCGCGGCGGCTGGCGCATCCTGTTCACCTCCGACGAGAAGTTCGACCCCAAGCAGCAGAGTGACAACCAGTTCTACCGCACGTTGATGGTCCTCGGCTGCTCCAAGCTCGTGGCCCAGGTCAACAACCTGTGCATGCACGCCAACCTGCCGCTGATGCCCTTCGATGCCAACCAGCTCGCCGCCGCCGTCGCCAGTCAGGCGTCCGATGGCGCGAAGCCCGATGCGGACCCGTCGACCGGATCGCAATCGACCAACTGATGGCGCGCCCGTCCGCCCGCGCGTCCGGTCGCGAAGTCTGGTTCCGGCCACGATTCTTGCGGCTTCCATCCGAGGGGGCGCTGCCCCCTCGCGCGCTCACACGCACCCCAGCTGCGTTTCGCTGGCGGTTCCGAGGTTTGGAGCTCTGAGGGGCCCGTCATGAGTGAGCAGTTGTTTCCCCAGACCGTGATCGCCGTCCTCTGGGACTTCGACCGCACGCTCTCGCCGGGCTACATGCAGGAGCCGCTGTTCGCACATTTCGACGTCGATCCCGACGTGTTCTGGGCCGAGACCAACGCGCTCGCCCAGCGTTATCGTGCCGGTGGTCTCGCGCATGTCAGCGAGGACACCATGTACCTCAACCACATGCTGACTTACGTCGAGGCCGGCCGCTTCGCCGGGCTCGACAACGCCCTGCTGCGCGAGCTCGGCGCGCAGGTTCCGCTCTACCCCGGCGTGCCGGAGATTTTCGAGCGCCTGCGCGCGGTGGTGGACCAACCGGCCTTCGCGCGCCACGGCATCAGCGTCGAGCACCACATCCTCTCCAACGGCCTGTATCAGATGATCGCCGGCAGCCCGGTATTCGATAAGGTCAACGGCGTCTGGGCCTGCGAATTCATCGAAGACCCCGCCCCGCCCGGTTTTCTCGACGCCCCGCCGCCGGAACGGCGCCGCCAGCTGCGCCAGCTCGGCTACGTGCTCGACAACACCACCAAGACGCGGGCGATCTTCGAGATCAACAAGGGCAGCAACGCCGAGCCGGGGATCGGCGTCAACGATGCCATTCCCCCGGAACAACGTCGCGTGCCGATGAATCAGATGATCTACGTCGCGGACGGGCCGACCGACATCCCCGGCTTCTCGGTCGTCCGCCGCGGCGGCGGGCGCACCTACGCCGTCTACGGCCGTGCCGACGCGCGCGCCTTCCGCAAGGCCAAGGATCTGAGCGAACAGCAGCGGGTCGATGATTTCGGCGAAGCCGATTACCGTCCGGACACCCACACCTCGATGTGGCTCGAGACCACCCTCGCAGCCATCGCCGAGCGCATCGCCGGCCGGCGCGACACCCTGCGCGACCACAGCCTCGGTAAGCCACCGGGCCATCGCTGAGGCGCTCGCCGCGGGCGCGCGATCACGGCAGCGCCAGCTCGAAGCCCACCCGCGTATAGACGCTGCCGCCGAAATCGATCGCGTCGCTGAAACCGCCGCCGTCGAACAGGCCGGACCCCTGGTCGAGGTTGAGCTCGCGTCCGAAGCTGTAGCCGGCCTCGAGCCGGATCTGCGCCGTGGCGGGCGGGCCGAGTTCCGCGAACACGCCGGTGCGCCACCGGCTGACGCCGAGCACGTCGTCGTCGTCCTCCCGCCCGCTCGGCCAGCTCTCCCAGTTGTGCAGCGTGATCCTGGTGCCCAGGTCGACCCAGTCGCGCATGTGCCAGGTCACCCGCGCGTCGAATTCTTCCCATACCGGCGAGACCACGGCGTCGAGCTCCCAATCGGGAGCCATGCGCCAATGGATGCGGGCGAAGGGATAGCCAAGGACCACCTCCCAATCGGGGGTCGGACGCCAGACGTAACCGAGCGCCGGCGCGGGCGGCTCCTGGCGGTGGTACCAGAAACCGCCCCAGAACACGCTGTCGCCGTTGTTCAGGTCGTGGCGATGGAACAGCTCAAGCTCGAGGCTGACCTGATCCCAGCCAGCGAACAAACGATTGCCGCTGGTGTAGACCCCGGTGCGCCAGGTGAGCGTGTCATCGTCATCGAGCACGTACTTGCCGACCGCGCCGGTGCTCAGACTGGAGAGATGGGTGGGGATATCGAGCCCGGACGGGCCGATGTCCGCGGCCTGCTCGCGCGAGAGGAAACGCAGCCCGCTGCCCAGGCGCACCACCCGGCCACCGGCGTATCCGGCGACGAGCATCGTCTGGTTCTCGTGCAGATCGGCGACCACGAAGCCGCCGGTCTGATTCTGCGAACCGCGTTCACCGGTAAAATAGGCGCTGTCGACCGACGATTCGAACTCGGTGTCCGAGTAGGACGAGAAGCGGAAATCGGAGTCGGGCATGCCTTCTTGCAGCAGCAGGTCGAGCGCGGTGTCGCGCAGGCTGTCGACCGCACAGAGCTCCGGACACCAGCAGCAGACGGCGACCGGCAGACCGACCAGGGTGCGCAGGGCGGATCGCATGAGCGCCCATCGTGCCACCCAGATCAGCGGCTTCACGCCGGTGCACGCGACCGGGCTCGCCGCCAGCGGGTCGGACTCAGCCGGCGAGTTCGACCAACCGCCGCGCCCCGGCTTCGAGCCGGTCATCGGCTACGGTGTAGCAGACCCGGAAGTGGCTGTCGCGCTCGCTGAATACCGCACCGGGGATGATCAGCACGTTCGCGGCGATCGCCCGCTCGACGAACGCGCCGCCGCTCATGCCCGCCGGCGCCTTGATCCACAGGTAGAACGCGCCATCGCTCGGGCTCAGCGTGAAGGCCGGGGACAGGATCTCGACCATCAGGTCGCGCTTACGCCGATACTCGGCGAGATGACCGGACATGTCGACCGACGGGCAGGCGAGCGCAGCGTACTGGCTCACCGCCGGGGCACAGACGAACGAATACTGCTGCATCATCGCCATCGCCTGGACCAGCGCCTCCGGGCCACAGGCGTAGCCCAGGCGCCAGCCGGTCATGCCGAAGGCCTTGCTGTGCCCGGCGAGCACCAGGGTCTGGTCGTACCACGCGGCGATCGACGGCGCCGCCGCGTAGGCGAAGGCACGGTAGATCTCGTCGCTGATCACCGGGATCGCGGCCTCGCGACAGACCGCCGCGATCTGCTCGAGCCGATCGGCCGGCAGGATGCGCCCGGTCGGATTGCACGGGCTGTTGAGGATCAGCAGGCGCGTCTGCGGCGTGATCGCCGCGCGTAGCGCCTGCGGCTCGACCAGGAAATCCGTGGCGTAGGTATCGAGATAGACCGGCACGCCGCCGAGCAGCCGCACCAGATGCTTGTACATCACGAAATAGGGATCCGGGATGATCACCTCGTCGCCGGGATCGACCAGCGCCATCAGCGCCAGCAGGATGCCCCCGGACACGCCGCTGGTCACCAGCACCTCGCCCTCGGAATAGCTACGCCCGGTGTGGCGCTGCTCCTCGGTGACGATGGCCGCGCGCAGGGGCGCGATCCCCTGCGTCGGCGTATAGCCATTGTGCCCCGCCCAGATCGCCTCCACCGCCGCCTGCTTGACCGCATCGGGGACATCGAAGTCAGGCTGGCCGATCGAGAGATTGATCGGGTCGCGCATGCTGCGCGCAAGATCGAACACCTTGCGGATCCCGCTCGCATCGATCCGCCCCGCACGTTGAGCTAGCCGCACGCTGCCCCCTTTTCAGCCGACGCGATCAAGCCGGCCCGGGAGTTGTGCCATCCCTGCACCAACGATCAACGCCCGCTCCGGAGCCTCAGCTGCGTTTGACGACGATGATCGTCAAGTCGTCGCTCTGCGCCGCGCGGCCGCGGTGCTGGGTCAGCTCGCCGAGTACGCCGCGGATTATGTCCTGGGCCGGGTACTGGCCGTAACGAGCGACGCACTGGTGGAAACGATCGTCGCCGAATTCCTCGTTACGCTCGTTCATCGCCTCGGGGAAACCGTCGGTGTACAGCGCGATCGCGTCGCCCTGGGCCAGGTTGGTCTGGAATTCCTGGATCGTCTTGTCGAACAGCGGGCCTTCGTTGAAGCCGATGGCGATGCCCTTGGGCTGGGCCAGTTCGTAACCGCGTTGGGCCGCGCGGTAGATGACCATCGGGTTGTGCCCGGCGCTGGCGAAGATCAGCCGGCCGGATTGTTGCTCGAGCACGGCGTAGAAGGCGGTGACGAACATCCCGCGCTTGATCTGCTTGGCGATCAGCCGGTTGGTCTCCTTGAGCGTTTCGGCCGCATTGTGCAGATGCTTCTGCGCCACCAGGCGCACGATGGTGCGGGTGACGGCCATGACCATCGATCCGGGCACGCCCTTGCCGGAGACGTCGGCGACGATCAGGCCCCACAGGCCATCGCCGAGCGAGAATACGTCGTAGTAGTCGCCGGAGACCGCGCCCGCGCCCTTGTAGAACGCGGAGAGATCGTAACCCGGGATCTGCGGGATCTCCGCCGGCAACAGCTGCTGCTGCACCTCGTGGGCGATGCTCAACTCGTATTGGGCCTTCTCGCGCTCGACCAGGGCGCTCTGGGCTACCTTGAGGTCCTGGGTCATGCGGTTGAACTCGGTGGCCAGCACGCCGATCTCGTCTTTGGAGTGAGCCTTGGTGCGATGGTCGAAGTCGCCCTTGGCCACCGCCTGGATGTCGCGCATCAACAGGCGCACCGGCCGGGTGATGCGGCGGGCGAGCAGATTCGACGAGTAGACCACCAGCCCGATCACCGCCAGCACCGCTACGGCAACGATCACGAACAGATTGCGGCTGACCTCGTGAATGGTGTCGCTGCGCACATCGACCACCACGGAGTTCTCGGTGTAGGTGTTCTCCTGGGTGGGGTGGTTGAGCTTGACCCGATAGCGGTAGACCGGGACCTTCTTGCCCGATTCGAGCACCTTGCGCATGCCGTAGAACTTGATGTCGTCTTGCAGCCGGACCTTGCCTTCGCGCGGGATGTAGACCGACTTCTGATACGGTTCACGTTTGCTGGTATCACCCGTGCTGTTGCCGTAGGACAACGTACTGAGATCCCCGCCGTCGAATTCGACCAGGTCGATATCGCTGTAGGTGTCCTTCTCTTCGCCCCAGCGGGTGGCGTTGCCGAGGTAGTGCGTCAGCTTCTGCTCGAGCCACTGGCGATCGCGACCGCCGGTCTCGCGCGACCAGTCGAGCAGCACCCGCCCCACCTGGGCCGTCATCTTGGTCAGCTCGATGCCCTTGTGCTTGGCCTGATTGAACAAGGAGCGGTGGGCCATCACTGAAAGGATGATGCCCAGGGTGATCATCGCGGTCGCGGTCAGACCGCTCATCACCAGCAGGAATTTGGTCCGCAGCGGCAGTCCGACCGGCTTCATCCGCGGCGAGCCGGTGTGCATGGAATCGCTGCGCTCCTCGCCGGCGCCGCTGACGCGTCGCAGGCCGGAGTCGGAGCCCTGGCTGCTCGCCGCGTCGCCAAGATAGGAGGGACGCTGGGGACGCTGCCCGCCAGATTTGCGGGAGCTATCCCCGGCCTGCGTCCGGCGACTACGGGTCATCGATTTCTGTCCTTCAGTCGAGCGCGTGTATCCAAACTGAGCTATCCTTCAGAGCGGCAGGACCAGTGTCAACAGTCCAGCCACCAGACCTGCGGCAAGGTCATCAGACATCACCCCCCAGGATCCGGGCAGCCGCTCCAGACGCGAGATCGGCCAGGGTTTGAGAATGTCGAACAGACGGAATAGCGCGAACACGATCAGAGCGCTGTACCACAGCGCCGCGTGCCCGGGCCCGATCACGCTCATGCCCAGGTAGAACCCGGCGATCTCGTCGATGACCACCGCGCCGGGATCCTTGCGGCCGAAGTGGCGGCTGGCCGGAGCGCAGGACCACAAGCCCAGCGCCGTGCACAGCACACTCGCGCCCAGAAAGCCCCACGGCAGGGCCGCCGGCGGGCCGATCAGCTGCCAGACCAGGCCCAGGGCCAGGGCGCCGAGGGTACCCCAGGTGCCGGGGCCGGGGCGCAACAGACCGAGGCCGAACCAGGTCGCGATCAGCACGGGGGCGGACAGCCGCCCCGGGGGGTCCTGGGCTGGGCTCATCGCCCTACACCCAAGGTGGGCCTCCGCCCACAACCCAAGGGTTGAGCATAGGGCTCCGGCCCACCTTTCTGCTCTTTCATCAGGGGACTTCGTCCCCCGAACCCCCTGTGCCTCGACAGCTTGTGACAGCGCCGC
>JBEPXK010000115.1:0-9626 GCA_041641915.1 Planctomycetota bacterium | reverse complement strand
CGCCGGGGGCGTCGAGCGGGTAGGTGGGCATTGCGGCCGGATCGGCCTCGCGGTCGCGGATGGCGGCGTCGAGCAGGGGGGCGAAGGGGTCCATGCGGGCCTTTCTTCAGCGTTCGGGACTGGAGTGGGGACGGCTCAGGCGCAATCGGCCGGGCCACGGGACAGCGGTGCCGTCGCAGAGGAGGATGCGTCGGATTCGCTCTCCATCAACTCGGCGATCCGGCGCAGCGAACGGGCGATGACGCCGCGCTCCCCGTCGTCGAGGCGTGAGAGCGCCTCGACGAGGCGCCCCTGCAGCGGCGAGGGAGCGAGACGGATGGCTTCCCGACCCGCGTCGGTGGCGACGATGTTGACCACCCGGCGGTCGCGGATGTCGCGCTGGCGGTCGACCAGCCGTTTGCGGGCCAGGCGGTCGACGATCCCGACCACCGTGCTCGGCGAGAGGTCCACCGCCCGGGCCAGCGCGCCGTTGGAGATCCGTTTACGTTCGGCGATGGCCATCAGGCACACCAGCTGGGGGGCGGTGAGATCGTGCTCGTGCGCCATCTGGTGTGAATGGCACTCGAAAGCGTGGATGATCCGACGCAAGTCCTTGAGGATACTGAGGTCTAGACGATCGACGGAAAGATCGCCCGGCGCGCCGACGTCATGTTCGAGGCGCAGGTCAAGGGCCCGGTCACGGATGGATCCGGCGGCGGAAGTGGAACGTGGGCGTTCATGCATGTTGCAATGTTTCGACCACGAAGTATCTTTGTGCGCCTACGTGAGTCAAGCAACGCCCGGCCGGCGCAGACAAGCCGACGGCCGGGCATACGAAAGAAGGAGTCTCGATGCCGACACTTTCCAAGCGCCAGGAACGGATCTCCAAGCACATCGGCAGTGACACGGCCCCGAGCCGTTGGCACGACTGGCGGTGGCAGCTCAAGCATCGCATCCGCGATATCGCCACCGCCGAGAAGCTGCTCGGCGTCGAGTTCCCGCCGCAACGGCGCGCCGAGCTCGAGTCCACGCTCGCGCGCTTCCCGCTGTCGGTCACCCCCTACTACCTTTCGTTGATCGACACCAGCGACCTCGAGCAGGACCCTGTGTTCAAGCAGTCGATCCCTGCGGTCCAGGAGCTCGCGGTCTGCGACGAGGACATGGCCGACCCGCTGCACGAGGACCACGACTCGCCGGTCCCCGGTCTGACCCATCGTTATCCCGACCGGGTGCTCCTGCTGTGCAGCAACGTCTGCGCGATGTATTGCCGTCACTGCACCCGCAAGCGCAAGGTCGGTGATATCGACTCGATTCCCGATCGTGCCCAGATCCAGGCCGGGATCGACTACATCGCCGAGCACCCCGAGGTCCGCGATGTGCTGCTCTCCGGCGGCGATCCCTTCCTGCTCGAAGACGGCTATCTCGAGTGGATCCTCAAGAGCCTGCGCTCGATCGATCACGTCGAGGTCATCCGCATCGGCACGCGGACGCCGGTGGTCCTGCCCTATCGCATCACCGACGGGCTGGTCGACATGCTCAAGCAGTACCACCCCTTGTGGATCAACACCCACTTCAACCACCCGCGCGAGCTGACCAACTCCGCGCGCACCGCGCTGCGCAAGCTGGCCGATGCCGGCATCCCGCTGGGCAACCAGACGGTGCTGCTGGCCGGGGTCAACGACTGCCCGCGGATCATGAAGTCGCTGGTCCACAAGCTGGTCGCCAACCGCGTGCGGCCGTACTACCTCTACCAGTGCGATCTGTCAGAGGGCCTGTCCCACTTCCGCACCCCGGTGGGCAAGGGTATCGAGATCATGGAGAGCCTGATCGGGCACACCTCCGGCTTCTCGGTCCCGACCTACGTCATCGACGCTCCCGGCGGCGGCGGCAAGATCCCGGTGATGCCCAACTACCTCATCTCCTGGTCGACGCACAAGGTGGTGCTGCGCAACTTCGAGGGCGTGATTACCACCTACAAGGAGCCGGACTCCTACGAGCCGGTGTTCTGCGATCGCCAATGCGCGCGCTGCGACCTGCAGTTGCATCTCGACGATGCGGACGAGTCGAAATCGGTGGGCATCAGCAGCCTGCTGGCGGATTACGATGAGGCCATCGCGCTGGTGCCCGAGGGCAACCAGCGCCATTCCCGCCGCGGCGATGTCGACGAAGAGGAGTAGGCTCCGGCCACCTCTGCCCCCCGCGTTCTGCACCCATCCGCCCCCAGCCTGCGTCGGGGGCGGATGCATGTGATGGCGGATCGCCCCCGCCGCTGTCAGCCGGCCCCGCGGCCCTGTTGCAGCAGGTCGAGCGGCTGGCGCCGGGCGAGACGCCGCGCCGGCAGCAGGGCGGCGAGCAGGGCCACCGCGGCGGTGATGAGCACCGCGATGACGATGTCGAGCCAGGGGATGACCGTGCCCGGCAGCGCGGTGCCGGTGTTGTAGGCCTGGACGCCGAGGATGATCCCCGCGCGGGCGGTGAGGATGCCGGCGGGCACGCTCAAGACTGCCGCGGCGAGGGCCAGCAGCAGCGCTTCGCCGAGCACCAGCCGCCCGGCGGTGTCCGCCTCGAGCCCCACCGAACGCAACACGCCGAACTCCCAGGTGCGCACCCGGATCCCGGCCGCGATGGCGTTGGCCACGCCCAGGATCGCGACCAGCAGCGCGGTCAGCGGCAGTGCGCCCAGGATCCAGATCACCCCATCGGCGCGGGTCTTCATCCGGTCGCGGACGTCGATGGTGTCGATGACCTTGACCGAGACCCCGCGGGCCATGCCCGGGCCGAAGTGGGCGTCGACGTATGCGCCGGCGTGCGCTTCGGCCAGCCGCTGCAGCGCCGTGCGCAGCTCCGCGCGGTCGTAGTCTGGCGCCTGGTCGATGTACCAGTGGCGGATCCGGCCGATGCCCAGCGCGGCGGCGGTGTCGCGATGGACCACCAGCGGGGCCAACGGTTTGCCGCCGAGCGTGCGCATGCGGCTGAACTTGGTCACCCAGTGCCAGCCGGGCAGGCTGGCGATACCTCCGACCACCAGCGGTTCCTCACGGGTGGCGCCGGCCGGGGTGCGCAGCGGCACGGGATCGCCGATGCGCAGGTCGAAGCGCTTGGCGAAGGCGGGCGGTACCAGGCAGGCGCCGGGGCGTTCGAGCGCGGCGATGCCGGAGGCGGCGTCGCCGTCGGCGAATTCGAGCGGCAGCAGCGGATCGTCGCTCGTGAAGGCCGCGCGCGGGTCGACGCCGACGATGAGCACGTAGGCCTGCGACAGGTCGCCGCCCGAGGCGGCGAGCAGGTGACCGCCGAGCGCGGTCTGTTCAACGGCCATCGGCAGCACCCGGTCGCCGTCGACCCCGGGCAGCTCGCGCACCGCGTCGGCGGCTTCGCTCGGCAGCCCGGCCGGCATGACCGAGACCACGGTGTCCGGTAGGTCTGGCGAGGGGAGGAAGGGGGTGACCATCGTCCGACCCCAGACGTTGAGCGTGACCGACAGGCCGAGGCAGATCGCCAGCGTGAGCACCGTGCCCGCGCTGCGGCCGAGCCGGCCGCTGAGCTGCTGGCGCAGCAACGGCGTCGGCAGGGCGAGACAGCGGGCGACCACCGGAGCGAACAGCCGCTCGACGCACACGATCAGCGCCGGGACCAGCAGCAGTGCGGCGCAGACGATGGCGATCAGCGCCGCACCGGTCATCGCGTTGGCTACCCGGTGGCTGGCGGCCGGAGCGGTCGCGGCCAGCACCAGATGGACTACGAGCAGGATCACCCCGGCGATGGTCGCCAGCGGCCGGCCGCGGCCGCGTGCGCGCGCGCCCAGGCCGCTCATCGCCTCGATCGGGCGGTGGCGACTGGCGGCCCGGGCCGGCAACAGCCCGGCGAACACTGCGGCGAACACCGCGGCTGCGATCGCCGCGAGCGGTCCGACCAGCCCCGGGCTGACGCCGTCGGGGTAGAGCGCCGGGCGTATCCAGGCCAGCAGCTGGACCCAGAGCCAGCCGAGCGGGATGCCGGCGGCGGCGCCGCAGAGGGCGAAGAGGAGTCCCTCCGCCAGCACCGCGGACGCGACCTGGGCCTTGGAAGCGCCGATGCAGCGCAGCAGCGCGAGTTGCCGCGCGCGTTCGTCGGTGCCGGCGCTGACGGTGGCGAAGACGATGAAGCCGGCGGCGAGGAAGGCGATCGCCGCCGCGGCCAGGCCCCATGTGCGCAGGCCGGCGATCGCCTTGTCGGTTGCCAGTTCGGCGGCGATGGTGTTCAGGTCCTTGCCGGTCGCCGGCGGGTCGGCCGCCGCCAGGCGCGGTTGCCACTCGGCGAGGAAGGCGGCGGTGTCGGAACCGGGGGCGAGGGCGACGAACAGCCGCGCGCCAGTCGGCTCGCGGCCGGCGACGCGCCTGGCCAGCGCCGGGGTCACGAACAGCCCCGAGGCGTCCTGCTGTGCCAGATGCTCGTCGGTGATGCCGCGCACGGTGATCGCGAAGCTCCCGCCGCGGGCGTCGACCTGCAGCACCTGGCCGAGCGAGGCGCGCCAGCGCCGGGCGAGGCCGCCGCTGAGCACGGCGACCGGTTCGTCGCTGCCCTGCTCGAGCCAGCTGCCCTGGGCGATGGCCACCGGCGGCTCCGCGCGGTCGGTGCCGAACACCGGGCAGCGCCAGGATTCGTAATAGGTGGTATTCCTGGTGTCCTCGACATCGACCCAGGTGGTCGAGACCCGCTCCAGCGTCTCGACGCGATCATCGGCGTGCAGGGCGCCTGCGAGCTCCCGATCGATGTTTGGCTGCATCGCGCTGGTCGGTACGACGACCAGATCGTAGCGGCCGAGGACCTCGCGCGCGAAACCGGTGGTGTAGTCGATCGCGGCACGGTAGGCATCGAGAGTGAACACCACCAGGCTCGCGGCGAGGGCCACCGCAGCGATGGTGAGCACGGCCCGCAGACGGTGCTGCGCGGCCCAGGCGCGGGATAGGCGCAGCGCGGCTTTCATGCGTCGCTCCCTGCGGCGACCAGCTCCTGATAGCGTCGGGCGAGCGCCGCGGCGTCGGCGATCCCGGCGGTGGGAAAGTCGGCCACCACCAAGCCGTCGGCGAGCACCAGCACCCGCTGCGCCCAGCGGGCCACGGCCGGCTCGTGGGTGACCAGCAACAGGGTCCGGTCGTGCTCGGCGTTGAGCTGCGCGAGCAGCCGGCAGACCATCTCGCCGGCGACCGAGTCGAGATTGCCCGTCGGTTCGTCGGCGAGGATGATCGCCGGATCGCCGACCAGGGCGCGGGCGATCGCCACCCGCTGCTGCTCGCCGCCGGAGAGCTGGTCGGGCAGATGGTCGGCCCGCTCGGCGAGGCCGACGGTGGCCAGCGCGGCGTCGGCCTGCTCGTTCGCGCGCTGGGCCGGGGTGCCGGCGAGGCTGAGCGGCAGCGCGACGTTCTCGCGGGCGCTGAGCACCGGGATCAGATTGTAGGCTTGGAACACCATGCCCAACCGGGCGCGGCGGAAACGGGTGAGCGAGCGGTCGTTCATCGCCGCGAGATCGCTGCCGCCGATGTGCACCGAGCCGCGATCGGCCGTGGTCAGACCGGCGAGCAGGTGCAGCAGGGTGCTTTTGCCCGAGCCGCTGGCGCCCATGATGGCGACGAACTCGCCCGCACCGAGGTCGAGATCGACGCCGCGCAGCGCGTCGATCGGGGCGCCGACTCCGCCGTAGCGCTTGTGCAGGTCGCGGGCGCTGAGGACCGGTGTAGAGGTCGCGTCCATGGTCGTCTCCGGAAACTACTTGGTGATCGCAGGGGTGGGCTCCGGGCGCTCGGGCGTGGCCAGCTCCGGTGGCGGTTCGACCTGCTCGCCGCCCGGATAGCGGCGATAACTGCCGTCGTGGAAGCGCACCAGGTATCCGCCGGCGTGGGGGATGACCCAGCTGGCGAAGTCTGGCAGTTCGTGGGTGACGACCTCCCGGTTGCCGTCGCCGGTCGCTTCGATCACGCTCAGGTGGGTGTTGACCGAGACCGGATGGAGCACGGCGAAACGCCGCGGATCGTGGATCGCCATCTGGCCGGGGAAGGCGAGCTTGCTCGCGATCGGTACCGTCGCCACCCGCTGCCCGTCGCGCGGGTCGAGGAAGGTCAGCCGGTGCTGGCCCTCGAGCACCAGCAGCCAGCCGTCGCGCAGCGAGAGGCTGCGGCTGGGCAGCGCGGTCGAGCCCGGCCAGGTGACGCGCCAGAGCGCGCGGTCCTCGCCGGAGCGTGCGAGGACGGTGGTCCCGCCGTCGCTGAGGATCCGCAGCTGGAGCCAGGTGTCGTCGAGTCGGTGGAGCATGCCGCGGTCGGGGTGTCGGCCCAGCGCGAGGTGGTAACGCTCGTGCTCGCGGCCGTCGCGTAGCAGGCGCAACAGCAGGCGACCGGTGTAGGCGTGCGACCAGTGCCGCGCCACCGGGCTGATCCGGTCGTCGGCGCAGAGCCAGGTCCCCGAGAGCTGCGCCGCCAGCTGTTCGAGCCGTGAGCGCTCGTCCGTCGTGAGCAGGTCGGGGTCGAGGCGCCAGATGGCGTGCAGGGCATGCAGCGCCAGCGGCGAGTCGACCCGCAGCAACCGTTCGCGCGCCGGACACGAACGGATGAAGGCGGGACGCACGGCGAGGATCCGCAGCAGCGCCCGGGCGCGGTCGGCGCCCGGGGGCAGGGTCAGGGCCTGGTTCCAGGCAACCGTGTCGCGGCCGGCGCGCAGACGCCAGAGCGCCGCCTGGCTGGGATCGGCGCAGAAGCGCAGGGCCTCATCGAGGTGGCCGATCAGCCGATGGCTGCCATCGGATCCGACCAGTCCCGGCAGGTCGTCGACGAGGCAGAAGCGCCAATGCTCCGGTCGCTCCAGGTCGTGTTCCCAGCGCGCGACCACGCGATCGTGGCTGACCTGGGTCAGGAAACGCGGGCCCAGCCATAACGAATCGCTGCCGTGGACCAGCGGGGGGATCAGCGGCGTTTCACCCAGCGTGAAATCGACCGCGTGGCTGCTGCCCACGCTCAGGCCGGTGATGGCGTGGCCGCTGGCGAACCAGGCCAGCGCGCCGCGCACGCCCAGCAACGATGCCTCCGGCGGACAGGGCCGCGTACGCAGGGCACCGTGTTCGTCGAGCAGCTGACACCGGCCCGCGTGGACCAGCGCCGCGCCGCCGCTGCCGGCGGCGACGCGCGCGCGCTCACGACCGTGGTACTGCCAGCGGACCCGGCCGTCCGGACCGCGGGCCATGAGCACGCTGCCGTCGCGCTGCCAGCGCACCTGCAGGCCTTCATCCTGGAAGTAGACCCGCCGGGGCGTGTAGACGCGCAGGGGGCCGGGGTGATAGCCGTCCGGCAGGCCCGAACCGTGCTTGGCGTGGCCGAGGTAGGCCCGAGCGACCGTACGCCGTTCGGCGTAGCGCAGAGCGGCCTGACCACCGGACACATCCTGGCTCAGGGCGAGAAAGTGGCGGAACCGGCCGCGATCGAAGGCGCGATCGGCCTGGCGGGTGAGCGCGGTCAATGCGCTGGGCGCGGGCACGAACAGCTGTGGCGGCGGCGGCAGGCTCGTGCCCAACCGGCGATAGTGGTCTTCGAGGCAGTCCAGGACCGGGCGTTGCTGCGCGGGCTCGAGGCCGCTGATGACGCGGCGCAGCGCGAGGGTCCAATGCTCGAGCAGGCCCGGCGAACGCGGCAGGCCGAGCGGGGCGAGGAACCAGTCGGCGGGGCAGCTGCGCAGCGGCGCGACCTCGCCACGCGCCACGGCCGCAACGATCGCGGCCGCCTGCTGGGGTCGTTGGCGCACGTCCTCGCTGAGCAGCGCCGGGCCCTCGACACCACCGAGCCCGGCGAGCGGGAGCAGCAGGGCGGCGAGCAACGCGAGCGTTTGGGCCATGCTCGACGGTAGCGCCATCGATGCCAAATGCTCCCCGACTTCCGGTGCGGATCGGCCCGGTTGCCGCACGGCGCTGTGCACGCCGTGCGCAGCCGGGTGAGGGTCTGTCACCGGAGTCGACAGCGCCTCGCCGTCTGGGGCGATAGACGCAGGCGAATCGTTTGGCATGACGAGTGCAATCGCGATAGTGACGGTCCACCTTCACTCCCTTCTGTATCGAGGAGAACCCCCATGCCTTCCTCCCTTCGTCTCCTGGTCCTGACGACGCTCGTTGTCGCCATCGCCCGGCCCGCCGCCTTCGCCGTGGAACAGGCGCCCAAGACCGAACCGCCGGAGCCCGCCGCGGTGGCGGAACTCGCCGACAAGGCCGAAGCCTGGGTCCGCGCTCAGCAACAGGACGACGGCTCCTTCTTCGCCGGGCCGATGTTCCGGCTCGGCATCACCGAGCTGTGCACCATCGCGCTGCTCGACGCCGGCGTCGGGGCGGACGATCAGGCGGTCAGCAAAGGCATCGCCTACATCAAGCAATTTGTCCAGGAAGATGGCGGGATCTACAATCCGGCCGAGGGCCTGGGCAACTACTGCACCTCGCTCGGGCTGATGGCGCTGATGCGCGCCGGTGAACCCAAGGACAGCGAGCTGGTGCAGCAGGCCCAGCAGTACCTGCTCGGCTTGCAGAACACCGACGAGGGCTCGATCAATTACGGTGGCATCGGCTATGGCTCGCGGGGCACGGGCAACGAGGACCTGAACAACACCCAGCACGCGGTCCAGGCGTTGCGCGAGTCCGGCATGGCGGCCGACCACCCCGCGATGCAGCGGGCGCTGAAGTTCATCCAGCGCTGCCAGAACCTCTCCAGCCACAACGACCTCGAGTGGGCGAGCAACACCGGCAGCGGCGTCTATTCGCCGGATAGCTCCAAGGCCGGCGGTAGCTATCACAGCGGCCACAGCGGCCAGAAGCCGCAGGTCAAGCAGGAGCCCGCCAAGGCGACCGAGCTCAAGGGCTACGGCACCATGACCTACAACCTGATCACCGCCTACATCTACCTCCAGCTCGAGCCGGGCGATCCGCGTCTCGACGCGGCGATGGAATGGGTCAAGCAGAACTATCAGTTCGAGCGCAACCCGGGCCTGCCCGAGCAACGCTCACGTCAGGGTCTGTTCTATTATTACACCACCATGGCCAAGACCTGGACCATGGCCGGCAAGAAGACCATCGAGTTGGCCGACGGCACGGTGGTCGACTGGCGCGGCGACCTGTTCAAGGCGATCAGCGATCGCGCGGTGCCCGTGGGTGACGATCAGGTCTTCTGGATCAACGACATGGACCGCTGGGCGGAGGGCATCCCCAACCTGACCACCGCCTACATGCTCAGCACCCTGGCGCGGATCGAGGACTCGCTCGCGGTCGAGTGAGCCGCGCTACGGATCCGTTTTTCCGGCCCCGGGCGCTTTGCGTCCGGGGCCGCTTTGTTCAGCGGCGGCGGCGGCGTGGTCGCCGGCGGGTGGCGCTGCCGTGGCCGGGGCCACCGCCGGCGGCCTCGACGCCGGCGAGCAGCGTGTCGAGCTCGAGCGCATTGCGCGGCCGCCGGTCCGGATCCTTGAGCAGGCAGGCGTCGAGCACCTGGGCGCAGCGGCGGCTGATGCCCGTCGGGGGTGGCGGCGTGCGCGTGACCACGTCGACGATCAGATCGATGAGCGTGTTGCCGTCGAAGGGTTCGGCAGCCGCGAGCATGTGGTAGAACGTGCAGCCAAGCGAGAACACGTCGGAGGCGGGGGTTGCGCGATCC
>JBEPXK010000114.1:0-9641 GCA_041641915.1 Planctomycetota bacterium | reverse complement strand
GGGGGCCAGATTGGATGCAAATGGAGAACGTGAGGCCCCACAAGTGCGGTCGCAAGTGGGCGTTGTGACGGGGCTTGGAAGCGGGCGCCTGTTAAACAAACAACCCAGCCGGTTAGGGCTGGGTTGTGATTGGCTCCCCGGGCTGGATTCGAACCAGCGACCAATTGATTAACAGTCAACTGCTCTACCACTGAGCTACCGAGGAATGTGGTGTTCGCGTGCGCGAGGGGCATGTGATAGCGGGCTGGGCGGCGGGTGCAAGTGCTTGTTGAGGGTGGGTGATGGGGGCGGGCATGCGGGGTGGGCGGTCGCTGCAAGTGCTTGGCAGCACTGGTCTGGCCTGGGTCGGCGGTGATGCTGGCCCGCGGGCCTTGTTGCGGGTCCGCGCGTCCGGGCTAGTCTGCCGCCGCTGGAGTCGACCCGGGGAGGAATCGGCCATGGGATTCGAACTCGATGACCATCAGTGCAGCGAGCCGCCGCGCTCGGTACCGTGGGCGGTGCGGCTGGACTTGTTCTTCGGCGGCTGGCGGGCGGCGATCTGGGGCGTGCTGGGCTTTTTGAGCATCTTCGGCTGGACCTTCGGCGGGAATGCGGATGTCGCCGGACTGTTCCTCGATCCGGACACCGCGGTGGTGCGGCAGGGTGTGGTCACGCGGGTGGAGCCGACCGGCGCCTCGGTGATGGATAAGCAGGTCATCCGCTATGACATCACCTTCACCGGGCCATCGGGCGAACACCGCGCCGTGAGCTATGGCACGGGCAGCCGGCTCGACCAGGGCGACGAGGTCGAGGTGATCCATCCGCCGGGCGAGCCGGAGGCGGCCCGGATCGCAGGGCAACGCGGCGCGATGTTTCCCGGTGGGCTCGTACTGATGTGGCTGCCGGTGCTCGTGCTGGCCTCGATCCTGTTGCTGGACCTGCGCAAGCGGCTGCGACAGATCCGCCTGCTGCGCGACGGGGTGATGGTACGTGCGCGCTGTCTGGCCCGCGAGCGGGCGAGCGTCCAGGTCAACGGCAGACAGGTGTACAAGCTGCGCCTGGGCTACGCCGACGATTTGGGCGAGGCTCACGACCTGGAATTGCGCACCAGCCGGATGTCCGAACTGGCGGAGGAGGACACCACCTGGCTGCTCTATGATGCCAGCGATCCCCGGCGGGGGATCGCCGTCGCCCGGCTGCCAGAACCACTCCGGCTCAGCGCCGAGGGGATGGTCACCGGCTCGCTCTCCCGGTCGGCGATGGCGGGCATGGGCCTGGCCGCCTTGAGTGTGATCGGGAACCTGGCGGCGCTGTTCGGCTGACCCCCCTCCGCGCAGAAGTGGTCATCGCAGCGTGCGGTCCGCGCTGGGCCGCGCCATCTGGCCAGCCGGCCGGGCCAAGATCAGTCGCTGCAATTGCGACCCTGGCAGGGCGCTGCATCCGGGCGCGTGGCCGCCCGAAAGCCACCGCGCGGGGTCGTGACCACGCTGCCGCCGCTCCCGTCGGCCATGGCATCGCGGCCTGCCCACGTCGGGCGCAGGCCAGGGCGACACGCCCCCTGCCGATCGGGTCAGCCGTTGCCGCCGATGATCGATTCGGGCCGGATACGATGCTCCGCGGTCGGCGCGAGGCCGGTGAAGGTGTGGGTCTCGTCGTCGTCCGGAGTCACGCGCATCGGGCCTGGTTCGAGGACCGCCTCGATCGGAAGCGGTACCGGGCCAGGTTCGCTGACCTGGAGGCTGATGCAGCGCGAGGCCGGGGCCCAGGAGGAGATCGAGCCGGATATGAAGTTGCCTTGCAGGTGGGCCACGCTCATGCGCATGAGGCCGTTGGTGCGATGCAGCGGCCAGGAATCCCAGCCGGTGATGTTGACACCGTAGGGATTGCGGATGATGACGTGGGGCTCGCCGGTCTCGTCGCGGTAGGCCTCGACGATGCCATGGTTGTGCCCCTGGCGCACGGTGGGGACATCGAGGGGATCGCCGGTGGTCCAGCAGAGGACGATCTCGTCGCGATCGAGCGCACCGCGGATCAGGTCGTAGAGCTTCTCCGGATCACCTTCGAAGTACAGGCTCTGGCCGTTCGGCAGGGGACCGGCGGTGGTCGCGCTCGGCTTGTGGCTCGGCATGCCGAAGCCGCTGTAGACCTTCTCGAGGATAAGGAACCACTGTTGCCCCTGGGGGCCGAGGGTGCCCATCCAGCCGGAACCGACGTCGCCGTCGACGCGGGCGTAGACCGCGCTCGCGCCGTCGCCGCAGTGCACGGCATAGGTCCCATCGCCGAGCGGGATGGCGGCGTCGGCGATACGCTCCGGCTGCTGGTCGGCGACGCACTGGTAGTAGCCGGTCAGCGGGCAGTTCTGCAGCAGGCCCTGGTTGACGTCGAACATCACCGGCGAGTCGCCCCAGAACGGCGCGTCGGGATAGCGGGCCGCTTCGTTGATCCCGCTGTGAGGCCAATCGGCGCTGTCGTTCCATTCGCGGCCATCCGGTTCGGTGGTGATGAATTTGCTCTTGCTCGGATCGCGGGTCCAGAAGGGCTCGAAGCGCTCGATACAGTGCACGCGCTGCCAATGGCGCTCACGCGGCGAAGCCTCGACGGTATCGAGCGGATCGCACCAGTAGGTGCTGTCGACGCCGTTGCCGACGAGGATGTCGGCGCCGCCGCCGACGGCGACGAGGAAGCAACGTCCGCTGCCGGCGGTGGTCAAGCTGTCGTCGTGCTCGTCGCCGTAGAGATAGGCCCGCTGGGTGACCGATTTCGCCAGCTCGATGCTGTCGGCACCGGCACCGCCGCGAACGATGATCACCTGGTAGGGGCCGGTGTGCACGACGCTGTTGCCGTTGGCGGTGACCGTCAGATCCTGGCCGGCGGCGGCGATGTGGATGCTGTCGTTCGCCGCGGTACCGGTGATCTCGAGGGCGCGGTAGGTCGGATGCTGGGTGTCGGCATGGTCGATGACGGGATCGTTCGCAAGCGTGGTCGCTCCGTCGCTGCCGCTCCAGCCCGAGTCGCCGCTCGCGCTGGTCGCCCGCACGCGATAGTCGTATGTTGCCCCGGCGCTCAAGCCGGTATCGCACCAGCCATGGACGTTCGCCGCCACCGTGGCCACGGTGGAGAAACTCCCACCATCGGGCGCCCGCTGGATCTCGAAGCCCGTCTCGTTGTCGCTGCGGTCGTTCCACAGCAGGTTGATCTGCTCCCGCGCCACGGCCGTGGCAGCGAGGAGCGACGGCGCATCCGGCGTACCCGACGCGGTCTTGGTGCTGGTTGCGATCGGATCCGAAGCCAACGTCGACTGACCGGTCAACACAATGCGATAGGAATAGGTCGTGGCGGTTGGCAGCTCCCAGTCGGTATAGCTCGTGTCGCTACTACCGAGGAAGGCGATGGTGCGGAAAGGACCGCCATCGTGCGAGCGCTGCACGCTCTGATTCACGTATCCGTCAGCCGGGGTCCAGGACAGGGTGATCGAGCTGGTGGTCCGCCCGGTGACGGCAAGACCGGTGGGGCCGGCCTGAGCCGGTCCGCCGCTGGCCTTGTCGGGCCAACTGTAGCGGGAGTCGCCATCGACGCCCAGCGCCTGGACCCGGTAGTAGTCCCAGGGGTAGCCGTCGGCCGTGTAGGTGGTGATATCTGCCCCGACGGTGGCGATGCGCTCCCAGGTCGCTGATCCCGAACGCTGCTCGATCGCATAGCCGGTCTCGTTGTCGGCATTGTCGCTCCAAGTGAGCACGATGTCGCCATCCGCGTTTTCGCTCGCAACCAGGTCTGTCGGGCAAGCAACGCCCGTATCGACGCTCGGCGTGAGAACGAGGGCGGAACTGGGCAGGCTGACACCATCCGCGTCGGTCGCCCGGATACGATAGCGGTACTCCATGCCGATGAAGGTGCCGATGTGGGTGAAGCTGGTGGCGCCATCGGTCGTTCCCAGCGTGGCATAGGTCTTGCCGCGGTCCTTCGAGACCTCGAGCAGGTAGCCGGTGGCCCCGGCGACGGCATCCCACGACAGCTCGACCTGACTGGTATGGACCTGGGTCGCGCCCAGCCCGTCGGGCACGGGGAGATCGCTCACATAACCAATGACCAAAGTGGTGGCGGCGGCCGAGTAGTGGGGGATCTCGTCGCCGTCGCTGTCGACATCCGGCCCCAGGACCAGGGCGCGCACACGGTAGGCGACCGCGCCCGAGGCGTTGAGCCCGGTATCGGTGTAGCTGGTTGTATCCGGCGGCAGCCGGGCGATCTCGACGTAGTCGCCCGTGCCAGCGCGCCGTTCGACAACGTAGTACTCCTCGCCGATGAGCGGATCGAGCCAGGTGATGGCCACATCGCCGGATGTCTCGACCCGGGCCCAGCAGAATTCCGGTCCACCTTCGCCCTCAACAAAGGGCTCGGCCGGGGTGGTGGCAGCGAAGTTCCAGTTGGATCGTTGCGTGGGCGCTCCCTTGGGATGAACGCGGTACAGGAACAGCTGGCCGTGGTCCAGGCCGGTATCCTCGTAGCGGACCTGCCCGGCTGGCACCTCGGCGATCGGCGCATAATGCCGGTTGTCGGTGCTGCGCTCCACGATCGTGGCCACGCTGCCGCCGTTGGTATCGACCCAGTCCAAGACGATGGTGGTGCCATCGGAACCGGCGACGTCGGTCTCGGCCACCAGCGCCCGCGGCGCATCGACGGCAGAAGCCTGGGCGCAGAGCACGAGCGCGGCGAGGGTGAGCATGGTGAGTCGGTGCATGGATGTGCCTACCTGGTTCGAAAAACGGTGAAGGGGACGAGGCGCACGCCGCGCCGACGCAGGGCCAGGATGGCATCGTCGATCGCTGCTCCACCTGGCCGGCGCGAAGCCGGACGGACGGTCGCTCGCCCGGCTTGCTGGGACGAGGAGCGGGCGGCCACGGGCCGGTCGCAGTCGCACTGGGTGGTTGCCTGCATCGGCGAACTCCGCCGGCGGTCGGAATGGCCGCCTCATGCTCTATTCGCACGAATCGGCCGCGGATTTCTCATCGACCCTTAAACATATGTCACCGTAGACCTTTACGTGGCGCATCCTCTATGGGCGCCAGCACGAGGCATGGGGGGGCAAGGGGCAGATACAGCGGTGCGCAGACAGCGCCAGCGATGGCCCCCTGCATGACGGCTCGGCCCACACGCCGGTGGCCTCGCCGGCCAGGCCGCCGCTGGAACGGAAGCGCGCTGCCACGAAGCGGGTGGCGGACGGCGGTACCTGAGGCCCGGAAACGCCACAGCCCGCGCCGAGGCGCGGGCTGTGGCCGATTCTCTGGTAGCGGTGGCTGGAATCGAACCAGCGACACATGGCTTATGAAGCCACTGCTCTAACCGCTGAGCTACACCGCCGTCTGTCCGAGGCAGCGGCCGATCAAGCGGTGCCGCCCGTAAACGGGCGCGCAGGCTACGCCGCCGAAGCCGGGGACCAAGTGGTTTTTCGCCGCGACGCGGGCAGCGTGCGGGGGCGGATACGGATGGTCAGCCCTCGTCGTCTGCATCATCGTCGTCGCGTTCGTCCTCGTCGTCCGCGTCGTCTTCGTCGTCTTCGTCGTCCTCGTCGTCTTCGTCGTCAAATTCGTCCTCGTCCTCGTCGAGTTCGTCATCATCGTCGTTGTCAAGAACACCCTCGTCGGCGGCATCCGCGTCGGGTGCAACGTCCGCGCTGTCGCCCTCTGCGCTCGTCGTGGGTTCGCCCCCGGCGGGAAGCTCCTCCTGGACCAGGCCGAGTTCGGCGGCGACATGGGCCTCCATGTTGGTCTCGAGATCGCCGACGCGGCCGAGCAACGAGTCGACCGCGGTCTGTTCGTTGAGCTCGCGCAGAAAGCGCTGTTCGTCGGTCTCGATGATCTCCTCGACGCTCTCGATCACCTCGAGCAGCTCCTGGCGCGCGCCCCCGCCCTCGTCCGGCGGAGCGAAGGTGACCAACGGCAGGCGCCGACGGCGTTTGGGCCTGGCCGGGGCATCGCCCGTCTCGGATTCGGCGTCATCTTCCGCCTCGACCGGTCGGGGCGCCGTGCGGCGCTGCTCGTCGGCGTCAACGTAGCGCAGATAGACCGGCCCGTACTGCTCGTGCTGGGTCGATTCGAGGAAACGCGCGCGCACACCTTCGAGCACGGCGAGAAACACGCCCGACTGCTGGATGCGGTCGGGAGCCATACCGAGCAGCCAGCCCATCTCACCCTCGCGCGCCTCGCGCATGGTCCGCTCGACCTGTGCCACGCGCTCTTCCATCGGCACGTCATCGTAGACCACGGTGCGCGGCGCCTTACCGGCGATCGATTGCAACACGCGGTCCCAGGCCTTGAACAGCATGTAGGGATCGGCGTTGTCGAGCGCGACCCCCTCCTCTTCCTCGGGATCGTCGGGGATGGTTTCGCGGAAGCGCCGCTCGTGGCAGCGCAGGCGCTCCTGCTCGAGCTGCTCGAGCAGCTGCACTGCCTCCTTGACCTCACGATAGGCCAGCAGCTGGGCGATCAGCCCCGCACGCGGGTCGAGCAGCTCCTCCTCCTCGTCGTCGACCTCTTCCTCTTCGAGCGGAGCGACCAGGCGCGCCTTGAGATCGAGCAGCGAGCTGGCCATGTAGATGAAGTCGCCGGCGATATCGAGATCCATCTCGCCCCAGGCGGTGATGGTGGCGAGGAACTGATCGGCGATGGTCGCGATGGGGATGTCATAGATGTCGACCTCGTTGCGGCGCACGAGGTAGAGCAGCAGATCAAGCGGACCGGAGAAGGCCTCGAGGCTGACCTGGTAGCCGAAGTCGAGCGATTCCTCATCCGGCGCGGCGGCGACGGCAGTGGCGTCGGCCTGCGGGGCATCTGGATCTTCCGAGACAGCGGGCTCGACGGGCTCTTCGGCGACCATGCGGCGGGATCATAGGCCAGCGACCCCACGCTCAAGGACAGTCGGCGGACCGGCTCAGCGACCCGCGACGATCGCCACCACCGCCCGATGCACCGCGGCGATGACATCCTGCGGCGTCGAGGTCCCGGCGGTGATCCCGACATGGGTCTTGCCCGCGAACCAGCCCGGATCGCACTCCTCGGGCTGCTCGATGTGATGGCACTCGATGCCGTGCGCACAGACAATATCGAACAGCTTGCGGGTATTCGAGCTGTTGCGACCACCAACGACGATGCCGAGATCGATATCGTGCTCGAGCAGATCGTGGATCGCCGCCTGGCGGTCCTTCACCGGCTTGCAGATGGTGTCGACGAAACGCACTTCCTCGACCTCGGGCAGGCCACGGATCGCCTCGACCAGCTCCTGGACCAGCTCCAGCCGGTTGGTGGTCTGACTGACCACGCCAATGCGGCGGTGGCCGGCGAGCGCGGCCAGGTCATCGTGCCCCCGGACCACGGCGCAGGCGCCGAGATTGCCGACCACCCCCTGGACCTCGACGTGATCCGGCGCGCCAACGATCACCGGAAAGAAGCCCGCCGCCTGGAGCTCACGCGCGGTTTCGTGCAGACGACGCACCAGTGGACAGGAGGCGTCGTAGACGATGAGTCCACGCCGTTCGAGCTCCTGCTTGCGCGCATCGGACACGCCATGGGCGGTGATCATCACCGCCTCGGTCGCGATCCGGTCGACCTCGTCCCAATCGACGATGCGCACGCCGTTGCCGGCGAGTCGCTCCATCACCTGTGGGTTGTGCACCAGCTGGCCAATGATGGTCAACCGATCGCGGAACTGGGGATCCAACGCCAGGGCGATCGCCCGCTCGACACCGAAACAGGTGCCCATCGCGTTGGCCAGGGTGATGCGCATGAGCGCTTCTCGCCGGGGCCGCAGCGGAAGTCAAGAGCCGAGCCACGCGCTGTTCAGCGGTGGCAGGATTTGCCCTGGGCACCTCGCGCTGAGGCTTAGAATGGAGCGATACGGCGACTGCTGTGTTCGAGGTTCGGCCGCATACCGCTGGCGTTTACGAAACCTTGGGGGCTGACTCCTGGAAGGGCCATGCCCGGAAGGGGAGGCCACCCACCTGGAAGTGTGAAACTCCAGGGTACCCGCCGGATACGGCACGAGCGGTTGCCACCCGAGAATTCCGGCTCGAATGAGCCGGAATTCTTTTGTTTCAGGGGCTTCGCCCCTACGGCCCAGGCTGCGCCAGGGCCTACCCCTCTGGCTCGGGCGGGGTTCATTGCTCAGGGGCTTCGCCCCTACGGCCCAGGCTGCGCCAGGGCCTACCCCTCTGGCTCGGGCGGGGTTCACCCGTATCGGCAATGCCGATACGGGTGTCGGCGGATCGGCTGCGCCGATTGTATCCGCCGAACACCCCTTTGTCGCCAGTCGCTCGGCCTCGGGCTCGGCGGCTCGGCCTCCCGACGATCCTGGCAAGAGGCGAGCAGCGAGAGGCGAGCAGCGAGAGGCGAGCAGCGAGAGGCGAGCAGCGAGAGGCGAGCAGCGAGAGGCGAGAGGCGAAGAGCGACAAGCGGTCCGCGGAATCTCCCGCCACCCTCCACGCCCCCTCTGGCGCTACAGCCCCTTCTCTGATCGCAGTCCAGCCGGAGCGATGCGCCGGGGCGAGTAATTACCGGCTACTCCACTTCATCCACCTCGTCCACCGGGGCGAAGCGGAAGTCGTCGACGTAGGCGGTGGCGCCGCCCTTGGTCCGGAACCGGATGTCGATGAACGGGCCCCAGTCGGGGGCGACGAACTCGAAGGAGACCGGTTGCCAATCGCCGCCGGGTTCGACAACCGCGGTCTGGTGCCGGTCGACCCAGGAATCGTTCTTCGCCGCGTTGTGTGGCGACCACTGGTAGGTAAAGCCGCGGATCCAGCCGCCAGCGGCGGGGTCGTAATACGGCAGCTCGAGTTCGGGGATCGGCTTGCCCTTGCGCTCGGCCTTCTTGACCTGCTTCTGGTGGCGCTCTTTCATATCGGCGATGCGCTTCGCGAAGCGGGCACGGTCGGCGGCCTGCTGCTCCGGATCCGGCGCGACCACCTTCATCATCGCTTCGAGGCGGTAGCGGACACCCGGCTCGAGCACGACCTGGGGGATATTGGGCCAGACCTCGCCCTGGACCTTGAGCGACTTCTCGCCGCTGCTCGCCTCTTCGCTGCTGATCAGCTCGCCGTAGCGGTGGCCACTGAAGCCGAAGCTGATGCCGCGCTTGGTGGTCGACAGATCCATCGGCTGGTCTTCGAAGCCCTCCGTCTGGTCCAGCCCGATGACCACCGTGTTGCCGGCGTCGGTGTAACGCATGGCCATCGCATCCCAGATGTGCCCGGTCAGCTCGGGCGGGAAGAACACCATGCGCACGGTCACGCTGTGCCGACGCAGGCCGTCCTTGCCCGGCTGGAGGTGATCGGGCCAGCCGACGATGTAGTCGAGGTCGGCGTGGACGTTGCAGATGGACAGCCTGGCATCGCCGCCGTCGAGGGTCATGCCGCAGGACCAACCGCTGTCCTGGTCGAGGTAGACGCCGAAACCGCCATCGCGGATGGTGTCCGCACCGCCGGCCTTGTCGACACAAGTGCCGTTGAGCGCCCAGCCCTCATAGCCGTCGCTGTCCTTGGGGCAGATCGCGACGCGCTGACACACGCCGGCATCGGGCCAGGGGTCGCTCAGACCGGGCGGCATCAGGCTGACGTACTGCCCGACCGGTGCGCCCGGTGAGAGCCCCGTATCCCAGGTCCCGGTGAAGGTGTA
>JBEPXK010000113.1:0-9674 GCA_041641915.1 Planctomycetota bacterium | reverse complement strand
GGCCGGCCCCCATCGGCCGACAGAGCCCTGTTTTCCGCCGAAAATGGGCCGAAGGCCCGGCGGAAACGCCAGCGAAGCTGGCGAAGGGCGACCGAGGCCGTGGGGGTACGCGCCGAAGGCGCGAGGGGGCAGCGCCCCCTCTGAAAAGAACCGCCTCAACGTTCGACGTTGCGGAACACGCTCGACTTGAGCCGGCGGATCTTCCCCGGCTCGAGCTCGCCGAGCGAGACCGGACCGTGCTTGGTCCGGATCAAACGGTGGACCCGCAGATCAAGCTGGGCGCACATGCGGCGGATCTGGCGGTTGACGCCCTGATGCAGCAGGAGCTTGAGGATCCCGCCCTGACGGGTGCGTCGCTGGATCGAGACCTTGACCCCCGCCACCGTGGTGCCGTCCTCGAGCGTCATCCCCGCGCGCATCTCGGCGAGCTGCGCGTCGTCGAGCGCGCCGAGAACATGGATGAGGTAGGTCTTGGGCAGATGGCGCGAGGGATGGGTCAGCGCGTGGATCAGCGCGTAGTCGTTGGTCAGCAGCAACAGACCTTCGCTCAGGAAGTCGAGCCGACCGACCGGTAGCACCCGGGCCGCGCGCAGCGAATCGCTGAGGTAGTCGACCAGCGTCGGCCGCCGCTGCGGATCGTGCATCGTGCTCATGACCTGCGGCGGTTTATGGAAGGCGAGGTGGATGGCGTCCTCGGGCGCACGCGCGGCGCCGAACGCGACCGGCTGGCCGTCGACTTCGAGCGAGTCGACGCCGGGGGTCACGCTCACGCCCAGCTCGCGCTGGACCCGGTCGTTGACCCGCACCCGTCCCTGACTGATCAGCGCATCGGCCTTGCGCCGCGAGCAGATCCCGGCGTGGGCGATGGCCTTGTTGAGGCGGACGGGGGGGGCGGGGCGTTCGCGAGGCATGGGCGGGCGGATTGTTCCCCCCGGCGGGAGACCGCAACCGGGAAGGGGGCCAAGCCGCTGCGTGCCGACAACGATCGGCGGTTGTGTCCATCCCCCTCGGCCAAGAATCGGCCGCATGCGCGAAATCATCACCGTCTGCACCCGCGAACGGGAGGGTCTGCACGACATCACCGCCAAGGTGGCCGCCGTCGTCGAACGCAGCGGCATCGGCGAAGGGCTGGTCAGTATCTACGTCCGCGGCGCGACCGCGGGGATCATGATCCAGGAGAACTGGGATGACAGCGTGCAGCAGGACGTGGTCGATCTGCTGGGCAAGCTGATCCCGCCGGGCGTATGGCGTCACGATCGCCAGGACGGCAACGGCGATGCCCACCTCAAGGCTGGCATCGTCGGCCCGAGCGAGACCATCCCCGTCGCCGACGGCGCGTTGCTGACCAGCACCTGGCAGAACATCTTCCTGTGCGAGTTCGACGGCCCCCGCTCCGAGCGCAGCGTGGTGGTCACCGTCCACCCCACCGGCTGAGGCACTGTCATGGCCATCCACGATATCAGCCTGCCCATCGTCCCCGGCCTCGTCGGCTGGCCCGGCGACCCGCCGGTGCGGATCGAACGCCACGGCGGGATCGACCATCCCGACGCCTGCGTGACCAGCACCCTGCATCTCGGCTCGCACTGCGGCACCCACGTCGACGCCCCGGCCCACTTCCTGCCCGGGACCACGGTGGACAGGCTACCGCTCGAGGTCCTGCTCGGTCCGGTCCAGGTGCTCGATTGCCGCGGGCGCGGCGCGATCGACGTCGATGACCTGGACGCGAACCCGATACAGACCGGCATCACCCGCCTGTTGCTGCGCAGCGACAACAGCGAACGCTGGTGCGATCCGCAACACGCCTTCGCCACGGACTTCGTCGCCCTCACCCCGGATGCCGCCGCCACCCTGGTCGCCGCCGGCATCCGTCTGGTCGGCATCGACTATCTCTCCATCGGCCGGATGCACGACGGCGCGCCGACCCACCGCCTGCTGCTCGGCGCCGGGATCGTGATCCTCGAAGGACTCGATCTACGCGAGGTCGACCCCGGCGTCTACGAGCTCGCCTGCCTGCCGCTCAAGCTGGCCGATGGCGATGGCGCCCCCTGCCGCGCGGTGCTGCGCGACCTCTGAGCCGGCCGCTCGCGCCGCGGCACCCGTGCCAGACGAGCGGGGACTGCACGGAGCTGGTGCAGCGACGCCCCGAGGAGTGGCGGCCCGGTGGCCGGCGCTCGCCGGGCCGACTGCGAGTGGCCTGCGCAAGGCGATCGTGCTGGCGGTTGCCCGGCGACGGCAACGGCGATAAGAGATGCGCAGCCTTCCCGGCCCCGCCCGTCGCCGATGTACGCCCTCGCCTACGCCTCGCTGTTCGCGCTCCATCTGGCCCAGCTCACCGAGTTGGTGTGGGCCCGACGCGCGCGCTACCACCTGACCTTCGGCGAGACCTGGATCCTCCGCGCAGCCGCGACGATCGTCGCCCTGTTCGCGTTCGCCCGGGTGCTCGATGCCCGACCGGGCGCGACCTTGCTCACGATCTACGTCCTGTTGACGCTCACGGTCTACAACCTGATCATCGCCTTCTGGTATTGCGACGACCGCAATACCCATTCGGTCGCGGAACGCGCCCGGGCCCAGCTCGAGCTGCGCTGGCAGCCCCTGCGCGTGCGGCGCGCGCTGCCGATCCTGCGCAGCGCCGGCGAGGCCGCCATCGGCCCCTGGCTGCTGGCCAACGCCGCGCAACGCGCCGCGCACTGCTGCACGCTCGGCCCGGCGGCCGAACCGCTGGCCCTGCTCGCGGCGTCCGGGCTGGCGCTGACCGGTGCCCTGTTCCTGATCCAGCACTTCAGCACCTGGGATGTCCTGCTGCTGCGCAAGCTCGAGGTGCCGCACACGATGCTGCGCTTCATCGGCTTCGCCGGGCGCAGACGCACCACCATCCGCACCCCCGGCGGCCTGCGCGTGGTGGTCGGCAACCAGGAGGACACGGCCGAGCAGGCGCCCAGCGACCCACGTCAGGATCCGGCCTGATCCCCCCCGGTGAAGCGCACGAGCAGCGCGAAGGCGGAGAACCCGGCGCCGAAGGCGAGCAGCATCCCCCGCGCTCCCGCCGTGGGCGGACGGGTATCGAGCATGTGGCGCAACACGAACAGCACCGAGGGCGAGGACATGTTGCCGTGATCGCGGAACACCGCGTAGGCGCTGTCCAGATCCTCCCGCTCCAGGCCCAACGAACGCTGCACGCGTTCGAGCACCACCGTGCCGCCGGGATGGACCAGCCAGCGGTCGACATCCGCCAGGTGCAGACCCCGGCGTTCGAGCACGGCGGTGGCCACCGTCCGAGCGCTGCGCGCGCCGATCACCGGCACCCGTGGACTGAGGCGGTTGCGCAGGCGCCCGCCCGCGCTGCAATAGCGCAGGTCTTCGCGATACCGCGGGAACAGGCCGGAGCCGAAATCGCATAGGCTCAGCAACGAGCGCGTACCGCCGGCGGCCGGCGTCTCGACCACCGCTGCGGCCGCGCCGTCACCGAAAATACTGTTGCTCACCACCAGCTCGCGTTCGGGACCGAGGTAGATCGTCGCCGAACAGATCTCCACCGCCACGCTCAGCACCGGCCCGTCGACCCCGGTGGCCAGCATGCCGGCGGCGGCGGCGAGGTTCGGCAGCGCGGCGCCGCAGCCCATGCCCATCAGGTCCTGATGGCAGATCGACTGCACGAGGCCGAGATCCTCGGCGATGTAGGCACTCAGGCCGGGACAGAGGTAACCGGTACAGGTGTTGACCACCAGGCCGCCGATCCGATCCGGCGCGACCCCGGCGGCGTCGAGGGCGCGACGGGCGGCCGCGACCGCAGTGCGGCGAGCAAAATGGAGGAAGCGCGCCAACAGGCGATCGGGGTCGGTCTCGAGCGCGTCGCTGAGATCCTCCATGCCGAAGTGCCGCCGTCGGATGTGGCCGTCGCGCAGCAGCCGGGTGTAGAGCGCGGCGGTATCCGCATCGAGTGCAACGTGCTGTTCGAGAAAGGCCAGGGTCTCCTCCTGGCTTGGCGCCAGGGGCGGGTTGGCGGTGGCGAGGCCGGTGATCACGGCGTGCATACGCTCTCCTCGGAAAAGGTGATCTCGGCGACCACACGGTGGCACCAGGCCCGCCGCACGCGGATCCTGGCGGGATCGGCAACGGCGGCGAGCTCGGCGAGTTCGCCGGGGCGGAACCCGCGGCGGATCGAGAGCAGCGCATCGTGGCGCAGCTGCCACGGCGCGCCGAGCAACAGCAACCGCGCGCCCCAGGCGGCGCTACGCGCGCGGCGCAGATCGTTGATCAGCACCGGACCGCGAACGATGTCGCGCAGATGGCTCAGCAACCGGCGAATCTGCGCATCGTCGAGATGATGCGCCATCATCGAAGCGATCGCCGCGTGGTAGGGCGCCGCAGCGCGATGGGCGAAGACATCCTGTTCGATCACGCTGAAGCCGGGCTCGGCCACGGCGCGCGCGAGCGCCGCGGCGGGGGCGGCCGTCTCCAGGCCGGTGATCTGCAGCGAGATCCCACGCCGGCGGGCCCAGCGCAACAGCGCGCGGGGAATATCACCGGCGCCGGTGCCGATGTCGAGCAGGCGCAGCGGCGCGCCCGGCGGATGGCCGCGCGCGACGCGGGCGAGAAAGCGGCGTGCTGCCCGGGTGCCGCCCCACCAGCGATTGACCCGGGCCATGAAGCGGTAGCTGGCCGCGGCCAGGGCGGGATCGCAATCGGGCCGATCGAGATACTCCTCGCCCCGAGCGCGGGAATCATACACCCCAGGTGCTCCCGCCGAGCAGGTCGTCGGCGGCGGTGGCGTGCGCGGCGAGCGCCCGCTGGCGGTGGTCGGGGTCGATCTGCACCGCGCGCGCCGCGATCCCGGCGCAGTAGCCGCAGTCGTCGCAGCGCAGACTGGCGCAATCGCGCTCGCGAAAGCCCTCAAGGAAGTCAGCCGGAATCGCCGCGGTAGCGATCCGCACCGGGCGCGTGGGGGACGCGGCGAGCATGCCGCTGTCGCGGGCGAGCGCGAGCAGCGGGCGCAGGCGCGCCGGTGCGACCTGGCGCGGGCGGAAGAAGTTGCGCAAACCCCAGAACGCCTCGCGCCGGCGCGGCTCGGCGAAACCGTAGGGCAGCAACAATTCGGCGAGATCCTCGCCGCTGTGGCGGTGATGATAGGCCGCCACCCGCCGCAGCAGCGCGGCCGAGGGGATGCCGCGCTCGAGCAGCTTGAAGGTGGTGAAGCCCATCGCCGCATAGCGGTCAATATCCTCGGGCCGGATCCATCCCGCCTTGATCAACTCGGCCGGTTCGCTCAACCGGCGTTGGCTGCAGCGCAGGAAGCACCAATCGATGAACAGTGCGCGCGAACCATCGGAGGCGTGCGCGAAACCGTTCTGATGGTAATTCTGCATGGGACAATTGGGCAGGCAGACGTGGTTGGCGATCAGCTGCAGCTCGCAGTCGACCGCCGCGCGGATCGCGGCGAGGCGGGCGAAATCACGGTTGATCGAGAAACTCTCCAGCGTGATCGCGTCGGCGCCGAGATCGGCCCAGAACCGCGCCCGCCGTGGGGTGTCGATCTGGGCGAAGATGCCCACGCGCACGTGGAACTCCGGGAACCGCCGCTTGATCAGCTCGAGCAGGTAAGGGGTGGCCACCGTCACCCGACGCACGCCCATCGTGCCGAGGTCTGTGAGCAGCCGCATCAGCCGCCGCTGCCACGCGCGGCTCCATTCACGGTTGGCGAAGCAGGCGCCGTTGAGCAGGTAGTTGAAATCGATGCCGACCCGCCGCAGATCGGCCACGTAGGCGGCCAGCTGGCGCCGGGGCAAGGGCGTGGCGAGATAACGCGGCCGGCCGCCGCCGATGCCGTCGTGCGGCAGCTTGCCATAGACCTCGCTGACCGGATGGGCCGCGAGCTGGCTCACCAGCGCGCGATCGTAGTTCGCCGCGACCGAGAAGCCGACGTCAGATCCCTGGCCCACGCATCCTCGCTCTCGTCCTCGGCTTCGCTCGCATGCTCGCCGGTGTTCTCGTTGTCAGATCCGCCTGCGCGCTCGTCTTCACCCTCGGCTTGGTTCTCCTGCGTCGCGGAGCGCCGCCCGACAGGCCGATGGACGGCAGCCCCGATGATGGCGGCTCTGCGACAGACCGAAGCACAATCGGATCATTGCCAGCGGCGGGAACGAGGTGCCACCGATCGTCGACCAGATGAGGCTAGATCGGGATCGTGCTTGTGATAACCGGAGTGAAGCCCGACGGCACGGAACCGGGCCCATCGATGAAGGAGCCCCATGGACACCAACGCCCTGACGCGTGAAGACCGCGCGCTGCTACACCACCGCCTCGTTGACGGCAGTCAGATCTGGCGTGGCGGCCTGGATATGCTCGAAGCCCGTTATCGCCTGCGCGGGCGCTCCACCCCCGAAACGATCGAGCTCGCCTGCACCCTGGCCGAGCCCCCCTACCTGCACTGGGAGCTCACCTACACCCGCGCGACCGAGCTGGTCTCCTACACCTACGCCACGCTGCCGCAGGCCCCGGAGCTCGATCCGGACCAGTTGGCTGCGGTCGAGCGGATCCTGCAACAGGAGGGCGAGTTGTGGCTCTCCCCACCGTCGGGGTCGTTCCAGGTCCTCAGCCTCAGTGATGGGTTGGCAGCCCTGGAGCGGTGCCGGGGCCACGGGCGGGGCCAGGAGCCGGCGGTACGGCACACGCGCTTCGTCGACCGATTGGCCTTGATCTACCTGCTCGACGACGCGCGGCGCGACGTCGAGCTCTGCGTGTGGGTCGACCTGGAGCGGGAACGCATCGCCGGAGTGGAGTGGCCCAACTTCCCGGTGCCGATCTGCGGCCGGTGGTACCCTGCCGAGGAGATTGCCCAGATCGAACGGACACTACGCGAAGAGGGTGACTTCGGGGTCTACGGTGACGTCCGCGACGGCTTGCGGGCGTTGATGCGTCACGCGAAGGTATCCATCAGCAGCAGCGAGAACCGGTGGCACGTCGGTGTGCATCCGCCGAACCATCACGGCCATACGCTGCATGTCGACATCGACCGCACCACCGGCGCGATCACCTGCTGCAGCGCCGGCCATGCGCTCCCGCTAGATATAGACGAAGTGGAGCCGCTCATCGAGGATCCCGAGGAACTCGTTTGAGGCCGGGCAACGATTGAGGCTTCTTTCAGAGGGGGCAGCGCCCCCTCTGATGCACGATTGTTACTCGACTGTCGCCTCGAGCATCACCTCGCCGCGTTCGTCATCGATCGGCGGCTGCGGCAGTTCAACCTGGCCCACGCGCACACTGTGAGCGGTGGCGAGATCGCGGCCGAGGCTGCGCGTGCGCGCGATCACCGCGATCCGCCCGCCGGGCCGGTCCGGCGGCAGTAGCGCGGTGAGCGCCACTGCGCGTTCGCTGCCGGCCGGCAGGTCGTGCCAGGCGATCGGGCTTGCCTCGTTGCGTTCCAGACGCACCCCCTGCAACGCACGCAGCTCGAGCGCGACCAGCTCGCAGGCGGTGGTGGTCCGCACGCTGAGCATCACGCGGTAGCGCCGCGGCTGATCGGCGAGCGCTGCGGTCGTATGGCTGATCACCACCGGCGCATCGATCTTGACCCGGGTGCCGGGCGGCATCGCCGCGGAACCGGTGCTCTCCGGGGCCAGACGCGGCAGCGGGTTGCCATCGGCGCCCGGCTGCCCGCTGCTCGACGTCCGCTCCGGCGCTGCTCCAGGCCCCGGCCCCGGCCCCGGCCCCGGGGTGGTCGGCGCTGCGGCGGCGTCAGGCTCACCAGCCGGCGGTTGCACGGCGTCGGAGCCGACCCACGGAAGCCACAGTACCGCCAGGCCGGCGAGGATCAGGCCGATAACCAACGCCACCAGGCCGCGGCCGAGACGTCGTCCTCCGATCGACATGGTCGCCTCCTTCCGGGTCCGTTGCGGCGCTCCATCAGCGAGGGGGTCGGTCGCTCGCGCGCTCACGCGCAACGAGAAAGCCCCACTCTCGGCCGGTCGCCCAGCCAGGCCTGGTTGGGCTCCGCTCGCTGGGGCCCATCATTGGTTGGCCGCCGGCGCCTCCGGTTTGCCGTTGCTCTGAACCAGCTCGAAGCGCGCGGTGAAGGCGTGTTCGGCATTGGCGCCCACCGCCCAGGCGTAGCGCTCGCCCGCGGCAAGCCCGATGTCGTTCACGACCAACGGCGCGGCGTCGGTGAACAGCTGCTGCTCGCTGTAGGCATCGCCCGGACGCATGAAGTAGAGCGCGCTGCCGCTGTCGGCCGCGGTCAGGGTCAGACGATAGGTGCCGGCCTCCGCCACCGGCTGCGAACGCATGAACATGCGGTTGTAGAGCTTGTTGGGGGTGCCGAAGGCGGTGTGCGTGCGCAGCCCGTCGCCATCCATATCGGTGCTGCGGGTCACGCCGGTCTCCACGTCGATGTAGAGCTGGTAGGGCGAACCGCTCACATCCAGCTGGTGCCACTGATCGAAATCGGCCGCTGCGCTGACCAGCATGTTCTCGCCGGCCATCAGTGCGCGGATCCCGCTCGCGCTGCCCGGCTCGCTGCCCCGCAGGCCGTGGAGGAAGGTGTAGATCGAGGTGAAGGGCGCCGTGGTCTTCTGGCTGCCGGTGAGCACCGCGTGCAGCGGCGCGAAGCCCAGGGCCACGCCGTCGCCGTCGCTGTCCGGCCCGGCGCCGGGGCCACCGTCGTAGAGGTCCCAGATCAACTCGAGTATCGACCACTCGCTCCAGAAGCCGTCGTAGGTCCAGCCGTCATCGTTGGTCCAGGAGTCGTCGATCGTGTCGGCCTCGAGATCGATGTCGAGGTAGGTCGTCGCCTGGGCCGCATCCAGGCTGTCGCGGTAGTGCGGGGCACCGATCACCATGCCGCTGAAAGCGTTGGCCAGACCCTCGCCGAAGGCGACGGTGGGATCGAGGATGCTACCGGCCGCGTGATTGCCGCCGATGCTGTCGCTGCGGCTGGCGCCGGCCTCGTAGTAATGCATCCACTCGTGGGCGATGACGCTGGCGTCGAACTCGTCGGTGTCGACATCGGCCTGGCCGAGGATGTAGATCTGCTTCTCGCCCGGCGCGTAGTGGCTGGTGCCGATCTCGCCGGTGCTCTTGTTGCCCCAGGTGGGCTCGTTGGCCGGCGACCAGTTGACCAGCAGCGGGGCGAAAACCGTCTGCGGCGCGGCCGAGAGGATCAGCTGGCGCGCGTCGTAGAAGGTGTCGAGGATCGCGAAGGGGGCGGCGACGCGCGCGCTGTCGCTGCTGTAGGCGCTCAGGCCGTTCCAGCCGGTGCGCGCTCTCACCGTCACGCTGCGGTCGCTGGTGCCCAGCTCGATCGGCGCCTGCATGGTGTAGAGGGCCTTGGCGTTGGTGTTGTCGACCACCCGCCAATCGGGAGCGGCCGGATCGCCGAGGGCAGCCTTGACCACCAGGGTCACCGTCTGTTCGCCGTTGAGCTCGGCGCTGAAGCTGCCGTCCTGGCCGAGATTGCCGCTGTCCAGCAGGCTGCCGCCGGCGTTGCGGATCTCGTAGATGGCCTCGCGCACCGGCTTGCTCGCCACGTTGACGTAATCAAGCCCGTCTTCCGCGGTCAGCGGTGGGCGTTCATAGGTAACGGTGCCGGAGAGCACGACCGGGGCGTCGGGATTCCCGGTCGCAGTGGTGTCACCGTCGGTATCCTTGTTCGCCGGGGAGCCACCGCTCGAACTGCCGCA